>NZ_CALJXO010000016.1:0-3077 GCF_937988555.1 uncultured Boseongicola sp.
GTATTGATCAAATAGTTCATCCAAGGAGAGTATCAGAACACTTATAGATCGTCTGCTTGGCGCTTCAAAGCAGACATTGAATGGCGTCCTGCCTGGAGTTCTGCTTCCGACCCAAAGCCGACATTAGAACGTCTGCTTGTTTCTGCTGAATCGCATCTCAGCCAGGACGAGATACTGTATTAATATGGTCTTCCATGGCTTTGCTATTGACACGCTGTGTGCGCATTAGTCGAGGCCGGACCGATGTGTTCATGGCTGGGGCGTGCATCAGCGCAGGGTGGCAGAGGTACACGTCGCCTGCGGCTCCTGTTAGTTCTTCGACACGGGCTGGAATGCCTTCAATGTCCGTATCCTGGTCCATATACTGTTTGTTGCGTTCCACCGTAGAGGAACTGCTTTTGGCTTTCAGTCCGCCAAGCCAGGGGTGTGACGCACAGAAACCTTTGTTCTGATCGCTTAGTTTGGAAAATTTGGCACCCGAATTCAGTAAGCGGTCCATAAGCAAAGGCGAATTTCTCACAACGGCAGTGCCACCACCCCCCACTTCAACTTCATCTATCAACAGGAAGACGTTCACACCATTGATCTCTTCCGGATGCGAATAATAATGATCAAAGTGCCAAGTTTTTGTTGGCATGAGCCAGGTTTTCGCTTCAGCAGGCATCGTCACAAGCGGCTGGCCCCAACTGTCTTTGGATGCTCGGCCAGCCTTAAATACGTCATCGAGAGCTTCGCGAACGACAATGCTGTCTTCGGGAGAAGGCTCCCCAATCTTTAAGTCACCTAATTTTGACACAGGCCTCCATCCCTTAGAGGGATTCCCATCAATGTGCCACGTGGCGGGCGCATCCTGCAAAAATCCCTGTTGGGATAACAGGTCCCATACGCGATCACGCATCTCTTTGACTATCGATGTTTCTACGGCAGCTTCAAGGTGAACATACCCGGCTGAGTGGAATTCATTCATTTGCTCTGTTGTCAGCATCGTTTTCTATTAAGCCCTAACCGAATGCGCGATCTTATACTAAGAGAGTTGTGGAATGTCCGCTTCCGGCCCAAAGGAAACAGGTTCTTAACAGGCAACAAGGTGTTAGCTAAGAGCTTGTAGGCTGCAATCAGAAATCTCAAAAAATCTTGTGTATGCTTAAACTTCATTCGTCTTTGCAACGAGGGTGTGAATTATGCCTGCAGAAATGGCAACGATTACCTGCTCCTGTGGCGCTGTTCAGCTAACTCTACCTAATGCGGTACCCAAATACCGCTGTGGTTGTTGCTGTACCGAGTGCTTGCAACGAGCCTACATTGGCACCAATGGGACGCCACCACCTTTTTCTCTATTGGAGGAACCAGTTGATCTGCTCTATATCGATTCACAGATCATGCGCCCTGATTCTGACACGCTAGCTAGACTCTCTGTATTCAAGCTTAATGACCAAGATGCGCCCAACATAAATTTGCGATCAAAATGTTGCGGGTCTGTACTAGTGACAGAAAATTCAGAATTTCATAGACCTCACACCATGGCGACATTTAACAACCTGGGCTCCTTTTTGAAGTGCACGTTTTCTGACTTACCAGAACCCGGATTCAATGTGTTCACGAAGGACTGGACAGCGGAAAAGAGACAAGCTCTTCGCAAAAAGGAAAAGTTACAGTACGGCAAACCCTTGCCCCAAGTCGATGACCCGCGATTACCAACGAACGAGCCAGCTTTTGTAGAAGGTATAGCAGCAATGCAATTGGAGGCCAATCCGAAGCCTGAAGGATCAATATCGTTCGCGGAGCTTATCGATGGCATGGAGATTGATGTCGTTGCCGACTATTACGATGAAGCTCACCACGACTGAATGACCTCTATTGCGCGCAAAGCAGACGCAGACCACCTGTAAGCAAGGACTTCCGCTTCCGACCCAATGTGTGGACTCCTCCAACCTAGATAGCTAGGTTGATGTTTCCGCAAACAAAAGAGGAATCCACACATGGCACAGTTAAATACAATTGGGGTCGATTTGGCAAAGAATGTTATTCAAGTCTCTGTCGTTTCCCCGCGCGGCAAGGAACTGCAGAACAAAGCGCTGACACGGATCAAATTCAGAGAGTTTCTCGCTAAGCAACAGCACTCGTTAGTGGCATTTGAAGCGTGTTCGTCTGCTCATTACTGGGCAAGAACAGCGAAAGTCTTCAATCACGATGTTCGCATCCTACCGGCATTCTCTGTTGCACCTTTTCGGCAAGGCCATAAAACCGATGCGAATGATGCGCTGGCGGTGGCAGAAGCTGCTGGGCGACCAAATATCAAAGATGCACCAATGAAGAGTCTTGAACAACAAGGCCTGCAGGCGATACAGAGATCACGCGAGTTACTGGTTCACGATCGTACCGGACTCTCAAACCATATCCGTGGTTTGCTAATGGAGTTTGGTATCACCATCCCTAAAGGCTTTGCAGCACTTCACCGGCGTATACCTGAAGTGCTTGAAGATGCAGAAAACGATGTACCGCACTTCTATCGCGCAACACTTCAGCTCATGTTCCAGCGCTTACTGGACATGAAGGAAGATGTTGATGTGTTGACCCGGCAGATCGAACAACTGGTCAATGCTAACGAATCCTGCAAACGTCTGTTGGCGATCGAAGGTGTGGGTCCGATAAGCGCTGTATTGCTATACGCAACATTAGGTTCGGGAGAGGCTTTTCAAAGTGGCCGAGAGTTCTCTGCCTACCTGGGTCTTACGCCGAAACAATACAGCAGTGGCGGCAAGACCAATCTTATTGGCATCAGTCGGCACATCGCCAACAAGCGATTACGGGCGGTGCTGATCCAGGGCGCGCGAGCATACATTAATCACGTCAAGGAACCGAAGACCACCAAAGACCAATGGCTAGTGGCGATGTTGGATCGAGCAGGGTACGGCAAGACATCAGTGGCCTTAGCAAACAAGAATGTTCGAACAGCGTGGGCGATGCTCACAAAAGGAGAAGACTACCAGCGAGTAGAGGTCAAAGCCGCGTAAAGCGGCGATTACAGAGTTCAGCGAGCAAGCCTAAGTTTAGATAAAGATATCCGCCCTGGAAGA
>NZ_CALJXO010000017.1:0-11604 GCF_937988555.1 uncultured Boseongicola sp.
CTTGATCTTTCGCTTGGAGCGTTTGTTTCACTTACGGCGTGCATCACTGCGACTTGGTTGAACGACACACCGCTCCTAGGCGTATTGGCACTGGCGGCCTGCGTTGTTGCCTATGGCGCACTTGGGGCGTTGATCCATTTGCGAAACTTACCCTCGATTGTCGTAACGCTGGGCATGTCATTCGTTTGGACTGGCATCGCCGTTCTGATCTTACCAACCCCGGGTGGATCGGCCCCGGAGTGGATCCGCACGCTTATGACGCTGAAACCTTCACTTGTGCCCTTTCCGATTATCGCCTCCGTAGTGATTGCGCTGGTCGTTCACATCGGGCTTATGCGCTCGGCTGCCGGCACCGTGTTGCGCGGGGCGGGGGGCAATCCGAAATCGGTCGAACGCGCCGGGTGGTCGTTATTGCGCGTCAAAGTGACGATGTTTTCATTGGCGGGCCTGTTCGGTGTATTTTCCGGGATGGCGTTGGTTGGACTGACAACATCGGCGGACGCCAATATCGCGCTTCGATATACGTTGCTTTCTATCGCTGGGGGCATTCTGGGCGGCGGTGAGTTTGTCGGCGGGCGGGTGTCGCCAGTCGGAGCAGTTATAGGAGCTATCACGCTTGCACTTGCTGGTTCGTTTTTAAGCTTTCTGCGACTTAATCCAGATTGGCAGATCGGTGCACAAGGGGCCATTCTGATCCTGGTTTTGGCCTTGCGGCTTTTAGTCAGTTCGCGGGAGCGACGCATATGACTTGGGTGTCGCAACTTGTTCAAAAACCTTGGGTTTGGGCCTGGTTCGGCGCGGTTTCGATGTGGGTCATCATTACTGGCGTTTCCGGCTTTGGCGCTGGTGGGCAAGTGATGTCCGCCGCCGCGTCTTTTGGGACGTTCTTTGTCATTGTCGCGATCGGACAGATGTTTGTCATCACCCTTGGACCCGGCAATGTGGACCTATCGATACCGGCCTGTATGACCCTGTCTGCGACGCTTGCAATGAAGTTCATGAATGGCGATCCGGGCCTTCTGGTGCCAGGATTTCTGATCTCGCTTGGTGTTGGTCTGGCGATTGGAACAACCAATTTCCTGCTGATACTTTTTCTGCGTATCCCTCCAATCATTGCGACGCTTTCGGCATCCTTTCTGTATCAATCTACAGCCATCTGGTCGAACCGCGGTCTCCGCGTGAAGCCACCTGAAGTTCTTGGCGATTTCGCCGTGGCCAAAGTTGCGGGCGTGCCGATTTTGACGCTGGTGGTTCTGGTCGTGACAGTCGGTATGGCGTTTTTGCTGCATCGTACCCGTTTCGGTTTGTCGGTGCTGGCGGTGGGTCAGAACGAGAAAGCCGCAAAACTGGCGGGGATACGGGTCGAGCGGGTTCGTTTTCTGACCTATCTGATGTGCGCCGTGTTTGCTTCCGTGTGCGGATTTTTTCTGGCTGGTTTTTCTGGTGGGGCTGCCCTGAATATGGGCGAGCAATATCTGCTAATGTCCATTGCGGTAGTGGTCATTGGCGGCACATCGGTTGCTGGCGGTTATGCCAATCTGACAGGATTGTGGGGCGCGTCACTATTCATGTTCTTACTGGTTTCAATGCTGAACACGCTTGGGCTCTCGGCGGGATATCGTTTGATAGTTACCGGCGCGATTATCGTGGCAGTGATTGTGGTATCCGGGAGAAAGTTGGCCAGATAAGATCGGCCCGAGGATTGTCAGAGCAAACCCGTTTGAGGTCGATCGTGCGGGTTCGCAGCTTGATTGGATTACATAACGCTCACCATTTCGCTACGTCAAAACCAGTGCTGAGATTACCTGGCTGGCTGTGTGGCTCTACGTTCGATTTTCGCGTTCTCTTCGGAATGTAGCGGATCTTCTGCATGGGCATTGTCAGATTAGACTCATCTGCTACGGTTTGGGGGAGGAATTTCGGCGGCATTCGTGTCGCGCTGGTTGATGATCATCAAGAATACAAAGAAATTGTGCCCGAGCTTAAAGGCTCCGAGCAGTGGCAGAGCGATTAGATCCGTTTAATCTGACACTGCCGTCGCAGGCGTTGGTCATGGAAAGGAGCGTCTGTTGCCGCAAAGCACATCAACATTGACGCTCTTTCGCAACCAGACTTTCCGGATGCTGTGGATTGCGGCGCTTGCCTCAAATTTCGGGGGGCTTGTCCAAGCGGTAGGAGCGGCCTGGCTGATGACGTCGCTGACCCAGTCCCAAAGCATGGTGGCGCTTGTGCAGTCCTCAGTGACACTGCCGATCATGATATTCTCGCTCCTGGCAGGGGTTTTCGCCGACAATTTTGACCGCCGCAGGGTCATGCTGATCGCACAATCCTTCATGCTCTTGGTTTCGATCGTACTTGCCGTTCTGGCCTATGAGGGGCTTCTGTCACCCTGGCTGCTCTTGACGTTCACTTTTCTGATCGGTTGCGGCACGGCTTTGCACAACCCTTCTTGGCAGGCATCAATGGGCGATATCGTGTCGCGCGACGAACTTTCGGCAGCCGTCTCGCTAAATAGCATGGGCTTTAACCTGATGCGCAGCATCGGTCCCGCTGCAGGCGGCGCAATCGTGGCCATCTCAGGTGTCGCGGCAGCGTTTGTAGTGAATGCCTTCAGCTACTTTGGCATCATTGCCGCCCTTTGGTTCTGGCGGCCTGCCACTCCACAGCGCCGCCTGCCACGCGAACCCATGGGCAGTGCGTTTTCTGCTGGGCTTCGGTATGTTGCCATGTCGCCTAACCTGATGAAAGTGATCTTTCGTGGCTTTCTGTTTGGCCTATCGGCCATCGCGATCCTGGCGCTGTTGCCGCTGATCGTTCGGGAACTCTTACAGGGCGGGGCCTTCGTGTATGGCGTGCTACTGGGGTGTTTCGGGGCAGGGGCAGTGTGCGGCGCGCTGCTAAACGCTCGCTTACGGGCACGATTTCACAATGAACATATTACGCGCGCGGCGTTCCTTGCCTTTGCGGTCAGCAGCATGACACTGGGCCTAAGTCATCACTACATGTTCAGTGGAGCGGCATTGCTGTTTGCCGGCGCAAGCTGGGTGATGGCCCTTTCGTTGTTCAACGTTACGATCCAATTATCCACACCACGCTGGGTGGTCGGCAGAGCCCTCGCGCTGTACCAGACCGGCGTATTCGGTGGCATGGCGGGTGGAAGTTGGGCGTGGGGCGCCATGGCCGAAAATTTCGGCGTGGACCGGGCGATGTTCTCGGCCGCCGCCCTATTGATTGTTGGAGCAATGGTCGGCTTACGCGTCCCGCTCCCTGACTTCACAAACCTCAATCTCGACCCGCTCAACACCTTTAAAGAGCCATCTTTGCGTCTGGATCTTAAACAGCGGAGTGGCCCCATCATGATCATGGTCGACTATGAGATTGTCCAAAACGATGTGCCCGAATTCCTGGCCGCGATGAGTGAACGGCGACGCGTCAGAATTCGCGACGGGGCGCAGCAGTGGACGCTGCTGCGAGACCTGGAAAACCCTGATATCTGGACCGAGACCTATCATGTCCCCACCTGGGTTGAGTACATTCGCCACCATGAGCGACGAACCCAGGCCGATGCAGAGTCCTACGAGCGCCTCTTGAAGCTGCATCGTGGAAAAGTGCGCCCCAAAGTGCATCGCATGATCGAGCGCCAGGCGATCCGTCTCAAAGACAACACTCCGTTAAAGACCGAGAACTCCAAAGCGCCTGAGTGAAGATCTTTTCGCGGATTGTCAGATTAACCTCATCTGTTGGATTTTGGGAGGAGAATTCCGGCTGCTTTAGCGCCGCGTGATCGAGAATCATCAAGAAAATATGGAAATTATGTCCTAGCTTAGACGTTCAGGGCGGCGGCAGAACGCATAGACCCGCTTAGCCTGACACCGCCGACAGCACCATTCACATTGCTTGTCGTTTTGTTCCATTGCGTTGGCGCGGTGCGTCGAACTGGGCGCGACTGAGGATTTGGTTGGTGTTGTCGACAGTCAGGCGAAAGGCACGGTTGCTGTGGAAGAAGGTCAATCGCCAGACCCCCTCATCCTCGCCCACGCCCTTCGCGCACCGCGAGGAGATCACATTGGGCCGCATGAGGCCCTGGATCACCAAAGCGGCCACTCCTAAGGCTTCCGCGATGATCTCTGCGTCTACGACGAAGCCATCATTGCCATTTTCGATCGTTGTCACCTCGCATCTTTCCAAAAGCAATTGGCTGCGGCCACGGTCGCGAAATGCGTGGCAACCACCTGACTGACGGAGATCAGTGCCTCAGCATCTTCGGCATAGGCCGAGCGCAGGCGATCGCGGGCGTCCGGATCCGGTTAGGTCGGTTTGATTGCCATGCGTGAGAGCTTTACGGCGAGGTCATATCCTTCCTCGGGGGCTTCCGTGATCAGGGTCGGTAGCCAGGTCGGCATGTCCTTATCCTGTCGTCTTTCGGTGTCAGGGAAGGTTAAACCGCGCCAATATACCCCATTCGCTTTGAGATTGCAGCGACCGCCTCCAGCAACGGAGCGCTGTATCGGCGCGCATCATCCAGGCGAAACAGCGGGACTGAAACGCTAACGCTGGCGACCGGGTTGTCAACGGAATCGCAAATAGCTGCACCAAAACAAACAATACCAATCTCGTTTTCCTGATCGTCGCATACATAGCCGTCCTGATCTGCTTGTCGCACGATCGCCCGCAGTGTTTCGCGATCCGTTGTCGTAAATTGAGTGAATGCGGGCAGATTGATCCGACTGATCAGATCATTGGCTTTTGCTACCGACATCGCGCTGAGGAATCCCTTGCCAACAGCAGTCGAGTGAAATGCAACACGCGTTCCAATCGTCGATGCCATCCGAACAGCCTCCTGGCTTTCGATTTTATCAATATAGACAAGTTCATCTCCGGTTCGGATCGCCAGATGAACGGTCTCACCTGTCGCTTCTCGCAGGCGCTTTAGAAAGGGTTCAGCTACTTTGCGAACATCATTTTGCGCCAGAGCCGTTCGTGCCAGGCTGACCACACGCCCACCAATACGATAGCGGTTCTCAGCGGTGGCTTCGATCAGTCCTTCCGCCGCAAGCGAGGCGATGATCCGGTAAAGAGTTGGTCGCGTCAGCCCGCACTGCTTCATAAGGCTAGCGCGGCTCACGGCGTCTTCGGCATCAGCGATTAGCTGCAGGACGCTAATGCTGCGCGCAAAGCTTTGGGCTCCCTGAACTGAAGTTGACATTTACCAGACGTCCTTACGGTCTTGGCAATTGACAGTGCCGTCATCGCCATGCAAACATTTCACTAAATGGTCAATAGTCCATAATATGGACAAATTCAAGCAGAGAAAGTCACCGCATGGTCATGACGTTTTCTCCGACAGTTCTGGTGACAGGGGCGACAAGCGGTATCGGCCAGGCAATTGCCCGAGGCTTTGCAGACGCTGGCCATGTGGTTCTGGCCGTTGGCTTGGGTGCAATCCCAAAGGCTGAGGGAAACCTCATTTATTCCGCCCTGGACGTGCAAGATGGCCCTGCAGTAACCGCGCTAGTTGCGCCGCTCAAGGGGCTTTGCGTTGTCGTCAATGCAGCGGGCACAATTAGGCGTGAGGCCGAGCATGATCCTGATGTGTTCCAGCAGGTCATCGACATCAATCTAAACGGCACAATGCGGGTCTGTGCCGCTGCGCGGGACGCCTTGGCGGCGAACAAGGGGACGATTATCAACATCGCCTCGATGCTCAGCTACTTCGGCGGCGGTTTGGTTCCAGCATACTCAGCCTCGAAGGGCGGCATCTCTCAGCTGACAAAATCATTGGCCATCGCATATGCACCGGATGGAATTCGGGTCAACGCACTGGCGCCCGGATGGATCGCGACACCGCTAACTGATGCCCTGCGCAATGACCCTATGCGCTCAGACGTCATTCTCGGACGCACACCTATGGCCCGTTGGGGCACGCCCGAAGACCTGATCGGTCCGGCGTGTTTTCTTGCAAGTCCCGCCGCCGCATTCGTGACCGGAACCATACTCAACGTCGATGGCGGATACGCCGCAATGTGAATCAAAAGGATCTTCGAATGCCAGTAGCAGAAGTTGATGAAAACCCCCGCGTTCCTTATCAATTGCCAATGCCGCCTGATGCATTGCCCGAAATCGTGGTGGCCGACGCGCTCTCCGCCAACGATGACCGCATGTGGGTGCAACAGGCCGAGCATGTGTTCTTTCGCCCGTTGTGTCTGAATGTCTCGCAGGGCTATTGGATGAATTTGCTGAAGGTGACGAAGTCGGGCGTACTGTCACGCCACCGTCATCCCAACGCGGTGCACGGTTTCGTTCTGAAGGGCCACTGGCACTACCTTGAGCACGACTGGGTCGCCGAGGAAGGTAGCTATGTCTTCGAGCCTCCGGGCGAGACACACACGCTGGTCGTGCCCGACGATGTCGACGAAATGATAACCTACTTTCAGGTGAACGGGGTGATGTACTACGTTGATCCCTATGGCAAACATCTGGGTTACGAAGACGTCTTTACCAAGATCGATATGTGCCGTGCGCATTTCGAGAAGGTTGGTCTGGGAGCCGACTATGTGAAGAAATTCATTCGATAGGACAGAAACGTCAATCACAAGGTAATGACATCTAAAGGATTCAACGAGGCCTACAGAACGCAAGCCATCTGGATTCAAATCACGAAAGGAATTCCACATGAATATATCTGGCAAGAGAGCCGTCGTCTTTGGCGGTACATCGGGCATTGGCCTTGCTACCACACAGATGCTGGCCGCTGGCGGGGCAATGGTCACAGCAATTAGCCGCAATCCTTCCAAAGCCGGGCCATTGCCCGCAAATGTGATGACCCAATCCTGCGATGTACTTGACGGAGCAGCTGTCGAGGCTTTGCTGAACAATCTCGGTCCGATAGATATTCTTGTGAGTGCCGCAACGGGTGGCGGGCGTGCAATCGGTCCGTTTCTCGAAATGGACATGGACGGCTTCAAGAGTTCCTTCGACAAACTTTGGGGTTACGCCAACGTCGTCAGATATGGCGCCGGACATGTGACAGACGGCGGTTCCATCACGCTCGTTTCCGGTGCACCTGCGCGGAACTGTCGACCGGGGCAGATTGCTCTTTCCTCTGTCGGCAACGCGGTCGAAGCGATGGTGCGCGCGGTGGCTCGTGAGGTGGCGCCTCGCATCCGTATCAACGTGGTTTCTCCCGGCACGATTGATACGCCTATGGTGCCTGTGCAAGGTGCTGAACGTGAAGCGCTTTATGACAAGATGACCCAAGACAACCTGATCCCGCGCGCCGGCACTGCAAACGAAGTGGCAGAGGGAATTCTGTTTGTGATCAAGAACGGTTTTGTCACCGGAACGACGGTGGATGTGGATGGGGGATGGCTTCTCGGTTGAGTTCAGCGCTCCCTCCCAAGCATGGATTAGGTGGTGTCAGAGGAAACTGTTATGAGCCGGGCAGGGCGGCGACCCGAGCTTCTCGGGATGACAAAACGCAGCCCTTTTCGCAATTTCAAGACGAACCCCGAGATCGTACGACTGGCTGTGATGCTGCACGCACGCTTCCCGCTTTCGCTTCGGAATGTCGAAGACCCGCTGCCTGAGCGCGGGATCGAGTATCAGCCACGAGACGGTTCGGTTTTGGTGGAACAGATTTGGGCCGATGTTCGTTTTATCGCGAGGGGCCGAAAGTATATATGCAACTATGCCCAACAGGCCGTTTGCGTTGAACGAAAGTGTGATTGGACCGCTCAGAGGATTTTGGTGCAACATGCCGGCGCATTGTGACGTATCGGCTGTTTTTGTCACCGCTGTTTTGGGAGATTCTTGCCATGCTAACCCGGCGCCATTTTGTTGCCACAACCGCTGCGCTCTTCTCGTCGCCAATTGCGGGTGCCGCGTTTGGTGAACCGACTGATTTGGGTTCCTATCAGGCGCCGATCGTGGCAGCCCCTGTGTCGCCGCCGTCAATGTGGGCCAAATGGGACGCCCAGGTGACGCCGGTGAACTATGATCCGGCCACGTCGAACCCTTGGGGCCTCGACAAGCGATTTCTACCAGCACGCGTTGACGCCAATGACGGACTGACCCCCGGTGACATTCACGTCGATGCCGTTGCACGCTATCTTTATCACATCCAGAATGATGGCACCGCGCTGAGGTTCGGCGTCGCCATCGCCCGGGGAAATTTATACGAACCGGGAACCTATACGATCAGGCGCAAAACAAAGTGGCCAACTTGGCGGCCAACCGAAGACATGATCCTCCGCGATCCCGGCGCTTACGCTCAATTCGAGAATGGTGTGGATGGCGGCCCTAATAATCCACTCGGTTCTCGGGCCTTTTATCTTTTCGTGGGAAACCGCGACACGTACCTTCGTATTCACGGTACCCCGCAACCTCGCTCGATCGGCGGGCGCGCGAGTTCCGGCTGTGTAAGGATGGTGATGGCGCATATCATAGGGCTTTACGGCCAGGTATCGCCCGGCGCGACGGCCTTTCTGTACCCACCTGAAGGCTCAGTCAGCGCGAAAAGCTGACTGGATTGCGCAGTTTTGGAAGCTTGCGCTCCGTGCGGCGAGGGCAAGTATGCGGGTGTTCGTGCGTGCCGGATATTGTTGCGACGACGTTCGATCACTGACTGAGGCCGCCAGATCGGGGCAGTACAATCGTTTAGATTAATGAAGTCTAGCTGGTTGCGATCGGTTCTGATCGCGGCCGGGTGCAAATTTTGTTGCCGCGGACGGTTATGAGCGGAAGCATGGTTGTTTCAACCGGTCCGACATGCTGATACCAGTAACATCCATCCTCCGGCAGAAGACGGACAGCTTCAAGATCCTGATAGGGGGCAGCCATTGCGATAACGGCTTCGGGTAGGTCGTCAATGAAGCCTGTGTTCGCACCGCCAGTTCCGTTTATGCCCGAAGCATTGCACGCACTGAGCACGAAAATTGACGAATTTGCTACAATGTTGCGGACCTTCATAATTGCCGTTCCTAACTATTTATCTAATTGGAGATGGTTCCATCCAGCATTGGCACCATCTGCTTGCGTCCGCATTTGCATCTGGTACCAAAACTCTGGTTGTTAGACAAATGCCGTAATCGCGTGGTGCTGCGCGGGACTATTTTCAAGCGCATTTGAAGCAGCCCTATCTCAGGCCAGACTTAGGATCGCCCGCCTCAAGTGTTTTTGAGATTGTTGCTCGCGTCCACAAGACTGCGCGCAGAATCTTCTATATCGGTAAAGAAACTATCTGTTTCAGTGCTTTATAGGCTTGAAATACCGCGCTACGCTTAGGGGCCTTGACCTTCTGGTGACTGGAACCCCTATCTCGAAGTGAGCTATAGATAGGGGAGAATTCATGAGTGACCATTTGCCTGGCCGGCGCGCGCGCCGACGAACAGGCCGCCTATGTCGGCCCAATGCACCCTGAAGTGTGGCAAGAAGGCCGGGCGCCTCGTATTGATTTATGTCAGCGCGAGGAAAGCGGATGCGGGTATTGTGACCGAGTGGGGGTCCGATCTGAGCTTGGCGGCAATCTCATTCCGGTTGTAACTCAGGAAGGTGGCCCTTTTTGACCAAGTCTGAACAATTAACTGCCCGGCAAAACCTGACCGTGGCACAGTCCACGGAACCCGCCCGCGCGTCGCGTGTCCCAGCCCTGCGCCCTGCAATGCAACCCTCTGTCCCCAAACTGCGTTTATGGCTCTGGGGCATCCTCGGAATCTCCGGTCTAGCGCTAGCCTTCGTCGCGTCTTCGCAACTTTGGATGGCGCGAGCCCCGGCAGTCTCAGTCGAGATTGCCGCATTCTCCCCCATCACGCGGGTTCTCGCTGTCAATGGCCGGATCGCAGCAGTTTCCTCGGTTGAACTTCGCGCAGCCGGGACCGGCAGGCTAATCGCGCTTCCCGTGGTTGAGGGTGATTTGGTCGAGGCGGATCAGATATTGGCCCAGGTCGATGCGAAGGCACAGAATGCCGCTGTTCGCCAGGCCATGGCTGGCCTTGATGCTGCCCTTGTTGCTCAGCAACAGGCGCTGGCAACCTATGAGCGCGATGCGGCTCTCGGTGCGAATGTCGCAAAGACCGTGCTGGAGAGCGATACTCGTGCTGTTCAATCGGCCGCACAGGACGTGGCTCGTATGAGCGCCGCCCTCGATCAGGCGCAGGCCTTGCTGGAGAGCTACACCATACGCGCCCCGATTCTCGGCAGCATCCTAGCGCTCGACGCCGAGGTCGGACAACTCGTCGGGCCCTCCACTCCGCTGCTGACGCTGGCTGATCTAAGCGAATTGGTGGTCGAAGCGGATGTGGACGAAGCCTATGCCACTCAAATCGTCCGCAACCAGCCCGCCGTCTTGCAACTGGCGGGCGATATCGGCACTCGTGAGGGGCATGTCACCTTCGTCTCGGCCCGCGTGGACGAAGCTACGGGCGGTCTCGCCATCAAGATAGCTTTTCACGCGCCCGTTACGGCCCCCATCGGCTTGACAGTTGCGACGAATATCATCGTCGATCAGCGCAGTGCGGCGCTGACCGTTCCACGCACCGCCATGCTGACGAACACGGGCGAGCTTGGGGTTCTTGTGGTCACAGATGGCTTGGCACAGTTCCAGCCTCTTACAGTCCTGGATTGGCCCGCCGCGCGCTTGATCGTGACCGCAGGTCTGACCGAGGGCGACGTGGTGATCGCGGATGCGACTGGGATCGCGGCCGGGCAAGCCGTCCTGGTGGACCAGCCCTGATGCTTTACGCGCTCAAGATAGCGGCCCGGTACCTGACGGCGAACAAGGCGCAGACAACGCTTCTGGTGGTGGGCGTCGCGGTGGGTGTTTTCATTTTCATCTTCATGTCCGCCCTGATCGGGGGACTTGCCGAATTCATTATGCTGCGCACCGTGGGCGACATCTCGCATATCACCATCGAGGCCGAGACCGAAGATCCCGCTCTGCTGATATCGCCTGAGGGTCATGTGCTCGTCGTGACCGAACGAGGCCGTACGCGAACAGCGACTTTGGCCGAGGCAGCCACGTGGCTGCCTCTGATCGAGGCCGTACCGGGGGTCCGCGCCGTCTCGCCGCAGATCAGCGGCGCGGGGTTCCTGACTCGTGGGGCCCAAGTCAGGCAGGTCAGCGTGACGGGGGTGGAGCCGGGGCGCGAGTCCATGATCCTGGATCTGAGTGGCTATATAGGCGAAGGCTCGGCGCGGCTGAGCTCGGGACTGATTGTGCTTGGCCGCGATCTAGCAGACGATCTGGCCTTGTCGCTCGGTCAGACACTGCGGGTACAAAGCTCGAATGGTGTCACGTCGGCCCTGACGCTGAGCGGAATCTTCGAGACGGGTAACGCTGTAATGGATAGCGCACGTGCCTTCGTCAGCCTCTCTACCGCACGCACGCTCTTTGCCATTCCTCAAGGCGTGACTCGGATCGAAATAAAGCTCAATGACCTGAACGCTGCCGACGCCACGGCCCTTCGGATCCGAGCGTTGACGGGACTTGATGCTGTCCCCTGGACGGATGGAGCCGAACAGCTGATGGAGGCCTTGGATGCGCAGGCGCAGACCGGGTATTTCCTGAAAACCTTCGCGCTCATTACCATAGTGATAGGCGTTGCCTCG
>NZ_CALJXO010000018.1:0-9404 GCF_937988555.1 uncultured Boseongicola sp.
AAGACAACGACATCGCCCCAGCCGCTGTCCTCGGAAGGGATAACCTGATCGGCTGCCGCGTCCGAGCCGGCGCGGCGCGCATCGATGATCGCCCAAATCGTGAAAAACACCATGCCGATTCCGACGAGCCGCGGGAAGAATCCGGGGCCAAGACGCCCGGTGCGTGTCATGAAGGAAAGATCTGCGAAGGCAACGTAGCTGTAGAATACAGAGCCGGCCAGCAAAACGAGCAGAAATCCGATACGCATTGTG
The DNA here is from genome assembly GCF_937988555.1 of uncultured Boseongicola sp. Classification (NCBI taxonomy): domain Bacteria; kingdom Pseudomonadati; phylum Pseudomonadota; class Alphaproteobacteria; order Rhodobacterales; family Paracoccaceae; genus Boseongicola; species uncultured Boseongicola sp. Next base: position 253 of record NZ_CALJXO010000018.1, read on the forward strand.
ATTTGGCCTCCAATAAATAAGTGATCGGCCGCACCGAGGGTGCGGCCGATCACATGTCTAGCGATTGCTATTCAATCGCGCCGACCGAGCGGAGTACAACGCCAAAGCCATTTTTGGTGTTTTCAAGGAAGGTGCGGAAGTCTTCCCCGTAGATGATTGTTGGTGTGAGCGTATTCCTCGCGATATATTCACCCCATTCAGGCGTCTCGACGACCTTTTTCATGGTTTCGATCCACCAGTCCTGAGCTTCGGCAGGCGCATTCGGTGCCAAAATCAGGCCACGCGGCATTGACACGCCGATGTCGAAACCAATGTCTCCCATTGTTGGCACACCTTCGAGCGCATCAGGTGTTGTTTGTCCTGAGAAGACCAAAGGGCGCAGCTCACCAGACTCGATAAGACCGAGTATTTCGCCCGGATTGCCAACCATCGCGTCAAGAGCATCCGACAACAAGGCTGTGGTCTGATCTGCCATTGAGTTAAACGAGACGTAGTCAAATTCGAACCCGGCTTTTTCAGCGAATAGGGTAGGGACGATGAAGTCCACGTTGACTGTGCCCGTGCCTCCGATGTTCATCGGCTGTGACTTTGCCATCGCAATGAAATCGTCGATGTTTTGGATCTCGGACGTTCCGTTCACGACGAGGACAAGATCATCTGCCGCAAGAAGCGCGACCGGCGTGAAATCCTCTGGCTGCCACGGTGTGTCGGCTTGCAAGGGTGTAGTGACAAAGCTGCCTGACGTCGTCGAAATCCCATATGGGTTGCCCGATTGAGCGAACAAATATCCCCATCCGACGGCGCCGGAGCCGCCTGCACGATTCTCTGGAGAAATATCGCCCGGGTAAAGCTCGTACTTTGTCAGAATTTCGATGATTGTGCGCGCCATAATGTCGTTGCCGCCACCTGGACCAAAAGCAATCGTCCAATCGAGCGTTTCATCAGCGGACGGGTAGTCTTGTGCGATTGCTTGCGATCCGAATGCTGCCGGAAGCGAAAACGCCAGTGCAACCGCAGTTGCGCGCAGCCAGGGGCCGCGAAGTTGAGTAGAGTTCGTCATTAGTTCCTCCCTAGGGTACTTTGTTTTGGTGAAGGCGCCACGGTCGTTTCGTGAAGCGCTTTGGTTAGAAAATCGTATTCTAAAACGTAGCCTTAAGGCGCTCCTTTCCATTCAAGTGGTGCCGCGCGCCTAAGGTGCGGGCTTGATCGATGTCTGAACGCTCAATGGCGCATACCAGTTGATGATGTTCTTCGTTCGAACTTGCGATTGCAGTTAGCCCGTTCAAAACACGAAACCGCATCAGTCGAACCTCTTTGCCAAACGAAACATACATCTCTGTGGCCCGTTCGGCGCCTGACAAGGCGGCGATGTGGTCGTGGAAGTCGAGGTTTAGCTCGAAATAGCGCTCTCGGTTTTCTTGTTTTACCGCGGCCTCCATCTTTGTGACGTAGCCGCGCAGTTCGACCTTCTGCGCTTTGCTCCCGCATTCGGCAACGCGAGCGCAAAGATATCCGGCAATCATGGCGCGCAGATCGTAGAGTTCCAGAATACCCTCGGTCGACAATTTCCGAACAAATGCGCCTTGATTTGCCACCGTGGTTATCAGCCCACAACGTTCAAGCGACCGCGCCGCTTCGCGTATGGGACCGCGGCTGACACCAAGCTTATTCGCCAGGTCGACTTCGTTAAGTCGCTCTCCGGCCTCCAACTCCCCCGCAAGGATCATCCGCTCAAGCTCATCGCGCACGTCGTGAGAGAGCGAGCGATTCCGCAATCTTTGGACAGATTCTCGAATATTATGGGGCATATTCATATGCTAAAAAAAACCTAAATAATGTCGAATGTCAACATTATTCTGCTGATTGACAATTGCCCGCGCAGCTGTAAATCCTGCCATCTGGTGCACGGCGAGAAATGAGCGCTTGCGCAAACAGTCAGGAAAAAAACGCGCACATGAGCTCATATAGGACGTGAAATCAAGGAGTTGACGAAATGACCGACAGAGTTCTGCTAGATAAGACGGCATTTGTTTCTGGCTCGGGCCAAAACATCGGCCGCGCGATTGCCGTTGAATTGGCAGAGATGGGCTGCAATATCGTTGTGAACGGAGCGCATAATGATGAGGCCGCGCAGATTACTGCGGGCTTGGTCGAAGCTGCCGGTGCAAAGGCGTTGGTCGCAATGGGGGACGTGGGACAGGCCGCAGACGTGGCCCGGATCGCCGATCAAGCCCTTTCAGCCTTCGGAACCGTCGACATTCTCGTGAACAATGCGGCACGCCGCCCTCACAAACCCTTTCTCGAAATGTCGGATAGAGATTGGCACGATGTGATCGATGTTGCACTTTCCGGCGTCTTTTACACCAGCCGCGCCTTTTTGCCGGGAATGGTGGAGAATGGCTGGGGACGGATTATCAACTTTGCCGGTATGAAGGCGATCAAGGGCTACTTTGAAGGGGCGCCCATTTCCGCTGCAAAACACGGTGTCTGGGGCATCACTAAGGCGCTTTCGACCGAATTTGCCGATAAAGGGGTGACTGCTAATGTCATTTCGCCGGGCCAGATACGCAAAGAGACCGCGTTGGAAGACGATCCTGCCCGCACGGCAAGGATCCCTGTCGGGTTCATGGGGCAACCAAGGGATATCGCCGCCGTTACGTGTTTCCTTGCCAGCCCGGCAGCGCGATTTGTCACCGGACAAATGATTGCGGTGAATGGCGGTGAGACGACTTAGGCGCGACATTCATTCACGCCCAAAACAGTGAAGAGCTTTCGAGTGGGGCTCCTCAGTTGTGCAGCTCGATAGGGATGAATATGCAGAATTCCAACTCCGCATATACCCGTCAGGAGCCCTCGGCTTTATGTGATCGGCGGACGACAAACTCAGGCGCATGGAGCGGCGGTATTTTTTTCCGATCGATATCACTCGAAATCCCTGCAGCCATTGTGTTTGTGGCATGACAGGCCCCCCTGACCTCGAGACGCGGTTTGAACAGCGCTCAAATTGGAAAGATCCGGATTGGTGGCGGAGTGCGTTGCTGGCCTACACCATCGCTTTGATTGGAGGCGGCATTGCAAGCCAAGCGGGATTTCCACTGCCGTGGATGCTTGGCCCTTTCTTCGCCTGTGGAGTTGCATCCGGCGCAGGGCTGACGCTCAGCGCGTTGCCCTTTGGACGGGAGACTGCACAGCTGATCATCGGGCTTGGCATCGGGCTTCGCTTTACTGCGGCAACGCTTATTTCAACCCTGTTGCTTGCCCCGGCGATGCTGGTTTCCACTGCTTATGTCATTGGCTACACAATGGTTGCTGCTTTTCTTTTCCGGCCGTTGGCGCGTGTGAACCACTCAACTGCATTCTTTGCTACAGCGGCCGGAGGCGTTGCCGATATGGCATTAATCGCGCGCGAGCGCGGAGGGGACGCGTCAGCCGTCGGGATCGTTCACGCGCTTCGCGTGTCGATGACGGTTGCGATCGTTCCAATTCTTGTTGTCAGTTTTGGAGAGTCGGGAAACGCGCCGGATCGGTTGTCCGACACAGGGCCGAGTGTCCTGTGGCTTTTGCCAGCGTTCTGCCTCGCCGTCCTTTTGGCGAAGCTCCTCAAGAAGACCAGAATGCCGAACCCTTGGTTGGTCGCGCCTATGCTTCTTGGCATTGTTCTTGGATCAACGGGCCTTTTGTTGACCGCTGTGCCGCCTGTCGCAATTGTGGGCGCGCAGGTCCTGCTGGGAACATGGCTTGGCAGTCAGTTCCGAAAGGAATTGCTTTTGACACTACCGCGCGTCGCTTTGGCGGGCATTGCGGCGTCGTTGTTTATGATTTGCGCCGCATTTGCGGGGGCGGTTCTACTGTCGGCAACGACATCTCTGTCATTGGCAACCGCCTTTCTTGCCCTTGCGCCCGCCGCGGTGACCGAAATGGTAATAACCGCTAAGACAATGCATTTGGATCCGGAAGTCATTACTGGATTTCACGTGATGCGAATCTTCATTGTTTGCTCTTCATCGCTCTTAGTGTTCAGACTGTATCGATACATAGGGCGTCTTCTGGCGCATGCGTGAAACTATGCGCCGCCTTCCGGTCAAGGGCTTTATGGACGTCATTCGCAATCGGGGCGTTTTCGTGCGTCACCTACAACTTTAAACGGTCTGTGAAGCCCTATAGTCTGCATGGCGATCTCTTTGGCCTCGCGGGCTTGCCGTTTCCAATATGGAGCATGGAGCCCATGCTGAGGGCGCTGGCGAGCGGGGATCCGGAGTAGGCCGATGGAACGCATTGGCGGCACGTGCAACCCTCAATGGATCGTATGATAAAAGCCGTCGAAACGACACAGACGTTGAAAGTAGATAGCGCGGGAAAGAGCGCTTAGCATGCCGCGTTTTTTGCAGTGCTGAAGCCGTCCCTAAGCGCAGTATCCTTGGCAATGGTTTCAAAGGATCGGTTGTTGGTCCGGAATATCTGGCGAACAGTTATTGAACGCGGCATTTTTCGAGAGAGTCTTCGTCGGGCTCAAGCCCAAGTCCGGGCGCGTCCGGGACGTGGAGATTGCCGTCCACCAGGGTAGGGCCGCTGGGCATAAGAAGCCGTGCGATCCTTGCCTGTGCGCGGTGCAATTCAATGGCCCCTACAGCCATCGCTCCGCACATCCAGTGCAGATTCAAAATATCCCAGCCACCAGCAGGGGAAATCGTATGGCCGTTGCTTGCTGCTCGCTGGGCCACGTCAATTGCGGACCTGAAGCCACCTGCAAACACCGCGTTGGGCTGGATGACCGAAACGCCGGCTTCACCGAGAAGCGCGAACCGATCAGCGCTTTGTTCCATCTGTCCGGCGCCAAGGGGAACGATATTCTGGCCCGCAAGCTTGGAAAGCTCATAGCGATTGTTTGCGCGCACTGGCTCTTCAAGCCAAGCAAGATTCAAATCTGCCACAGCGCACATGAATTCCTTCGCCGTCTCAAAATCCATTCCGCAATTTGCATCGGCTATCAGATCGGCGTCCATGCCGATTGCCTCGCGTACCGCCTTGAGTCGTGCCACATCCTCGGCGGTGCCGCGCTCTTTGGCCGCGACGAGAACCTTCACGCCTCTGGCGCCTGACGCGACCTCGCGTCCGCAAGCCTCGACCAAAGCATCAATATCCAAAGCTGAAAAACCACAGGTTACATGGACAGGCGCCTGGGTGCGGGTGCCTCCCAGAAGTGTCGAAACGCTAACCCCAGACCGCTTTGCCCGAAGGTCTGTCAGAGCGATGTTGAGAGCTGAAAGCGCTGATATTACAACTCCAGTCATGGCCCGCGGGTTGAACCGTGCCATGAGGTCACCGACCGGATCTTCCCCTAACGTCGGCCATGATTCAGTGACAGTATTGTTCAAAAACCCAGCTACTTCGCGGGCGAGGAAGCGACCGGTGAACCCATGCCCCGTTATGCCTTCCGCGTCCCGTATACGAAGATGCACAAAGGTGAAACTATCTGCTCCAGCATAAGGAGCTGGATCGCCAGGGAAAGCATTGGGGCTATGTACGCTTGCTTCAATTAAAAGCGGCATTTGCATCTGAAGATCTTTTCTCAGTTTACTCCCCGCCGTATACTGCGATCCACTGACCGATGACAAAGTGCGGCGCTATCAGTGGAAATCAACTTGACGTGGGTAGGGCGGTGACAAAATCCTTGGTCGTCTCGAAAGAAACAGCTTGAAGCAGTCAGGTCTGCTCATTCGTGTCGGACTTCCGGGCACTGCTCCGGAGAACCGACGAACTTTGATTGAACAGAACCTTGTTGTTGTCGGCGCGATGCTGGCCCCGGTTTTGCTTGCTTTTAAAGAGCTCAATGGCCCTTTGCACCGGGGGGCGGGCTTTGATCCGTGCCCGCCAATCTGCAACACGCGGAAAGGCCTCAAGCGATGCGCCCAGAGGTTTGGCGATGAAAGCCCATGGAAAGATCAGCATATCGGCGATTGAATATTCGGCCAGTATCCAGTCCTGACTTTCCAGTCGATTTTCCAGAACCGCCAGGTTGCGATCATATTCGCCAAGATACCGCTTAAAGCCGTAGTCGCGGTTATTCTCAGGGGCATAGTTTCGAAAGTGGCTAAGTTGTCCGCCCATCGGACCCTGATTGCCAACCTGCCAAAACATCCATTCCATGAGCTCTTTGCGCGCCCGCAAGTCGCTTGCGGAAGGGGCGAAGAGCTTCGTTTTATCAGCCAGATAAAGCAATATCGCAGCAGACTCGAATACAGATACCGGTGATTTCCCCCATTCTGGTGCGGGTGAGTAATCGACGATGGCAGGGATCTTCGCGTTCGGGCTGATTTTTAGAAAGTTATCTGAAAATTGCTCGCCTTCGGACAGCCGAACAAGCTTTGGTGCGTAGTCCAGCCCACATTCCTCAAGCATGATGGAGGCTTTCCATCCGTTCGGTGTCGGCGCGAAGTAAAGGTCTATCACTCAATACTCTCCTGTACATCTGTCGCAACACCACTCCTGATTAAGGTGTCGATATCATAGGCGCTGTATCCTGCTTCGTGCAGGACAGCGCGCGTATCTTCTCCAAGCCGGCGGGCCGGCCGTGGCGGAGCAACTGGGCTCGCTGAGAACCGAGCGGGCGCGCGCGCCTGACGGATGCGTCCAGCTTGCGGGTGGTCCAATTCCAGGATGGTGTGGTTGGCCGTGACCTGCGGATGGCTATACATTTCCGCCCGGGTCAGCACAGGCGCGCAGGGCACATCCTTTGCCGTCAGCCGGGTCATCCAGTTCACCGTGGTATCCTGCAAGAGAGCCTCTTGTGTCAGCGCAAGCCGCTCTGGCTTGTTGATCTCTCGCAATGCGACCGATGAAAACCGTGGGTCTTTCAGCCAGTCGGGTCGTCCCACGGCGGCCGATAAGCCGGACCAGGTGGAATCGGTGTGGGCCGAAACAGCCCTCCAGCTATCCTTGGTTTGATAAATCAGCTCAACAAAGCTTTGAGCCTGAGCGCCTTCGTCTGGGGCTGCCTCATCACCAATGAAGGTGTATCCAGCCATATCAGAACTCCACAGGAAGGCCACAACTGTGTCCAGCATAGACAGGGTCAAATGACTGCCTTGCCCTGTTTGGGTCCTTGCAAACAGGGCAGCGGTAATTGCCTGGCTCGCCTGAATTGCGGTCACTTTATCTGGCAGGATTGTCCGCACGAGGCGCGGCCGCGCAATGTCTGCTCCGCCCTGAACGCTCGCCAATCCCGAAAGCGCCTGAACAAGCGGATCATAGACAGGCTTGCCCGCCCAATCGCCTTCAAATCCGAACCCTGCGATCGAAGCATAAATGATATCAGAGCGCACGGCACGTATCGCTGGCTCGCCCAGACCCAATCGCTCGGCAACACCGGGACGAAAATTCTGGACAAATACGTCGGCCCCCTCGCAAAGTCGAAGCGCAGCTTCGAGGCCACGTGGATCCTTGAGGTTCAACGTTACCGAGCGCTTATTGCGATTATTGTTGAGAAATGAGGCCGCAAACCCGCCGCGCCTGCCAGCCACCTGACGGCTATGATCTCCGCCATTTGGATGCTCGATCTTTATCACTTCGGCGCCCTGATCGGCCATGATCATCGTGGCGAGAGGCCCTGAAATCATAGTGGTTGCGTCGATGATCCGTATTCCGTTCAAGGGTCCGGGCATTCAGTGTATCCTAATTAAGAGCTTCTGCTGCATTCCGGCATACAAAATCTACGCATACCTTTAGTTGGTAATCGGGTTCTAGTGGCCACGGCCGACGAGTTTTTTTTGCAGTCAAGGGTCTTAGGATCGTCTAACCGCCAGTTGGGGTCAAGAATGGTATCTCCCTCCCCATCAAGTGTCTTTTCCAACAAAAAATATAAGAAAAATGTCGACCTAGCGCGCAGGGATTTTATCTACATGCGGCGGTCTGCTTGCTACGACACTGTTCGCGTACGTCATAGATTTTATAAGCCCACGTATGAATGATCTGGCATCAAATCACTGTTATCAATTGAAAAACTGTTTACCACCCGACCAAGAACCGTGTCTCGTAAAGCGCAAGATACTTGGGCACAGCCCAATTCTCAGTGAGTAAGTGCGTTGTTCAATGATCATGTCTGCGTCTTCTCAGAGTGAATGGTCATCAGGCGGATGAACTTCTATGGTTTCAGGCGTTTGCGTTCCTCTCCCAGCCACGGAAAATCTGCCAGAATACCCTAACCAGAAACGAGGACGTTTTCAGCGATCACATTAATGTGGACTTTAGGTTCCTCGATTTCGTTTTTGGTATGCGCGTCGTGCTCGAAGCCCCAGTTTTCACAAGAGCTCAACGCGCGTCTGCGGGCGTTTTTTTGTCCAGCAATGAATGCGGTCTGACTTGGCTATGTGAGCCAGCAACACTGCCATCTCAAATCCCCCAACTTGGACCCATGGGTGCTGACGCCAGCGACCGATGAGATTTCAACTTTGGTTGTCAGCTAGCCATGTCTCGTAGCGAACCCTGGTTTCTTCGTTCATCGGATAGAGGCCGGGCAGTTTCTCACCACGTTCGACTTCTCCAATGATCCATCCCTCTAGCTTTTCTTGCGCGGGCGACTCGGCGACGACCTCGTCCAACAAAGCTTGCGGAATTACCACGGCCCCGTCGCTGTCGGCAACGACAATGTCACCGGGTATAACTGCGACGCCACCACAGCCTACGGTCTCATTCCAGCCAACAAATGTCAGGCCCGCGACCGACGGAGGTGCGGCCGCCCCCTTGCACCAAACCGGTAGATCGGTGTCGAGCACACCACCAAGGTCGCGTACGGCACCATCGGTGATCATCGCGGTGACATTACGTTTCTTCATGCGGGCGCAAAGGATGTCGCCGAACACGCCAGCGTCGGTGATCCCCATCGCGTCAATAACGGCGATGCACCCTTCAGGCATTTCCTCGATCGCAGCACGGGTCGAGATCGGGCTGGCCCATGACGCCGGGGTCGCCAGGTCCTCGCGCGCGGGGACAAAGCGAAGCGTAAACGCTGTACCAACCAGCCGCGACTGGTCAGCGCGCAGCGGCATGGCACCGCGTATCCAGACATTGCGCAAACCCTTTTTCAACAAGATGGTTGTCAAGGTCGCAGTGGTTACTTTTTCCAGTGTGGCCTTGGCTTCGATCGAAAGTGTCAT
>NZ_CALJXO010000019.1:0-11246 GCF_937988555.1 uncultured Boseongicola sp.
CCATGCATCCATCCGGAAATCGTCACACCCAAGACAGGCAATGCAATCAATCATCAAAAGTGCTGGATGGGCGACCTCGTCCATGGCCCGGCGCAGCGCTGCCACATCGTTCCTGATCGACGTCGATGTATCCACCTGCACCGTCATCACAGCTTTAATCTCATGGCCCTTATCGGCCAGCAACCGCTCCGCCAATCGTCCGAAATCAATCTTTGCGCGCGGGCCAAAATCCATCACTTCGGCGTCAATCCCAAGCGCGCGCGCCATCCCGGCCCACCCTTCCGAGAACGTTCCCGTCGACGGCACCAACACCTTATCACCGCGAGACAGCGTGTTCGTCAGCGCCGCTTCCCAGACGCCGTGGCCGTTCGCAATATAGATCGCCGCGTGGCCTGACGTCCCCGCGATCGCCTTCAAATCCGTAACGATCCCCGGCACCATATCGGCCAGTTCCCCGTGATAAATGTTGGGCGCAGGGCGATGCATCGCCGCCAAAACGCGATCGGGAATCACCGAAGGCCCCGGAATTGCAAGATAGTGCCGACCATTTCCAAGCGACATTGAGGCATCTCCTACACACAAACACGGGTTCCTAAGACGCCCCAAACGTCGGGTCAATCACCCGCTTGCTTGTCTGCCCGGCCTATCACGGCTAGTCAGACCCGAAACCAAAAGATCGAAGTGCACGTGACAAACCCTGACGCCCCCCTTGGACAAGAGAGAACCGACGATGGCGAACGCCGTCCGCTCGTCGGTTGGCTGTGGCGTACCTATCTGAAGCCACAACGCGTTTTTATTGGGATCGCCCTCTTCCTTATGGCCATCGAGGGCTCGATGCTTGGCGCGCTCAGCTACATCGTCCGGCCAATGTTCGATCAGGTCTTCATCGCCGGGGATCGCGCGGCTGTTGGGTTGGTCGCAGCGGCGGTCGGCTCAATCTTCGTGATCCGGGCGATCTCGGCATTCGGCCATCGCACATTGATGCAAGGTGCGGGTCTGCGGATAATCACGTCGATGCAAAAAGACATGGTCGCTCACCTCGTCACACTGGACAGCCGTTTCTTTCAGTCCAACCCGCCCGGCACCTTGATCGAACGGGTACGCGGAGACACCAGCCAGGCCAACAACATCTGGGCAGTGGTCCTTGGCGTGGTGGGGCGCGACATCGTCAGCCTCATCGCCCTTTTGGCTGTCGCCATTTCGGTGGACTGGCTCTGGACTCTGATCGCCGTGGCAGGCGCCCCACTTCTTCTCGGCCCGGTCATTGGGTTGCAACGATACGTGCGTAAACGCGCGTTTGCCGCCCGTGACGCCGCCGCAAGGCTATCCAACCGCCTTGACGAGATTTTCCACGGCATCAATACGATCAAACTGAACACCAGCGAAAACCGCGAAAACAACCGCTTCAGCACCACCGCAGCCGGCTACCTCAAACAGGAAATGCACGCGCGTATTGGTCAGGCCGCAATCCCCGCCATGACCGATTTGGTGGCGGCTATCGGCTTTGCAGGCGTGCTTGTCTACGGGGGCAATCAGATCATTGACGGAGACAAAACAGTCGGCGAGTTCATGTCGTTCTTCACCGCCATGGGCCTAATTTTCGAGCCCCTGCGCCGCGTCGCCAACGTCACCGGTGCCTGGCAGGCCGCCCGCGCCAGCCTTGAGCGCATCCAGGACGTCTTTGAAGCTAGGCCGACAATCACATCGTCCACAGACCCGAAACCCGCGATTGTCGCCCCCGAAACCGCAGATATTGTGCTCGAGAACATCGTGGTGCGCTACGGCGGCGAACCCGCCCTTAGCGGCGCGACCTTCACTGCCAAAGCCGGTCAGACCACTGCGCTTGTTGGGGCATCAGGCGCCGGAAAATCAACCATTTTTAATGTTCTGACGCGACTTGTTGATCCCAGCGAAGGTACAATTACGATCCATGATACCAAAAGCACTGACCTTACGCTGGCCGACCTGCGCGCGCTCTATTCGGTCGTGACCCAGGACGCGCCGATGTTTGACGAAAGCTTGCGCGACAATATCGTCCTCAACACACCCGGCGTCACCGATGCTCAATTGGCGGACGCAGTTGAGGCCGCGCATCTCACCGAAGTCGTAGACCGCTTGCCTCAAGGCCTCGAAAGCCCCGCAGGACCGCGCGGCTCGGCCCTTTCAGGGGGCCAGCGCCAGCGCGTCGCCATCGCTCGCGCCCTTCTGCGTAACGCACCCGTGCTGCTTCTGGACGAGGCAACATCCGCCCTCGACGCGCAGTCCGAAGTCCGCGTGCAGGCCGCTCTTGATGATCTGGCCAAGAACCGCACGACGCTGGTGATCGCCCACCGCCTCTCGACCATCCGGAACGCAGACAAAATCGTGGTGATGGATCAGGGACGGGTCGTCGATGAAGGCCGCCACGAAGAGCTTCTCGCGCGCGGCGGAGTCTACGCCAGCCTCTACGCGCTACAATTCGCCAATAGCTAGCGCTTCCCCTCGTATCCGCGCATAAGGTCCGCGGGACGCACCCCAGCAAAATACCGCAAAAGCGTCCAAACATTGCGCAAGATGCGCCGTGTCCACCCATCCGCCTTGTAGCGCGCGGCAGACGTCTCGGCCACCGCCTCCAACATCCGAAGCCGCCCTTTCAATGCCCTTGCAAGGGCGACGTCCTCCATCAATGGAACCTCCGGCACCCCGCCCACGTCTTTCAGAACCGCGCACTGAACCAAAAGCCCCTGATCGCCGTAAGGCAAACCCAACACCTTCGAACGCAAGTTCGCACCAAAAGCCACCAACGCCGGCGCCATTCCGCGCGCGCGAAACGCAAGCCGAAAATACCCCGCCTCGCCCGGATGCCCCGCCATATGACGCACAACCGACTCAACCCAATACGGCCCAAGGTGCGTGTCGGCGTGCAGGATCATAACCCACTCGCCGCGCGCCAACGCAACGCCGCGCGCAATCTGCCCACCACGCCCCGCAGGTCCCTCGACGATCACCGCACCAAGCGCGCGCGCAACCTCCAAAGTACCATCATCCGAGCCCCCATCCGACACGATCAGCTCGCCGATCACTCCCTCGGTCACGCCTGTCAACAACGCTTCAGCGGTCTGCGGCAATAAAGCCGCGACATTCAGGGTTGGGATCACAACAGATAAGGGGGCGCGCATGGGGTGAAGTCCTGATTGGTTCGCTCTATATAGAGGTGAGGCAACAGGAGAGACCAGCATGCACGGCCGCACAGTTTTAAGGATCACCGGCAGCGACAGCACCAATTTCCTGCAAAACCTCATCACCAACGATATGGCGCGCCTTGGCGATGGCCTCGTGTGGACCGCTTTGTTGACGCCACAGGGCAAATACCTCGCCGACTTCTTCCTTCTGCGCGACGGCGACAGCGTCCTTCTTGACGTTGCCGATAGCCTTGCCCAGGGCCTCGCGCAGCGCCTCACGCTTTACAAACTGCGCGCCGATGTGAAAATCGAAGCCACCGACATTCAACCCTCCCGCGGCCCCGGCCTCGCGCCAGCGGGCGCGTTTGCGGATCCAAGACACGCCGAGATGGGCTGGCGCGCCTACGATGGCCGTGCCGATCAACCCGCCGACTGGGACGCACTGCGCGTCGAACACCTCATCCCCGAAACCGGGATCGAGCTTGTCCCAAACGAAAGCTACCCGCTTGAGGTCGGCTTAGAGCGCCTCCACGGCGTCGACTTCAAAAAGGGCTGCTACGTGGGCCAGGAAGTCACTGCGCGCATGAAGCACAAGACCGAGTTGAAAAAGGGCCTCGCGCAGGTCGAAATTGACGGCGACGCCTCTGTCGGCACCGAGATCACCACGCCAGACGGCAAACCCGCGGGCACGCTTTACACGCAGTCAAACGGCAAAGCCATCGCCTACTTGCGCTTTGACCGGGCAGTGGTAGACATGAAGGCCGAAACCGCCACGCTCCGCCGCATCTTTTGACTTTGAATGCGCCAAAGTAGCCCCGTCAAAAGCAAAGGGCCGCTCGAAAGCAGCCCCCAAAAGCGAATCAAACCAAAGGTATGGGCGCAAACTTACGCGCGCTCGGAGTAATCCATCGTCTCGGTGTTGACGATAATATCCTCGTCCTGCCCCACAAACGGCGGCACCATCACCTTGATACCATTGTCCAACACCGCAGGCTTGAACGAGTTGGCGGCCGTCTGACCTTTGACGACTGGCTCAGTTTCAACGACCTTGCACGTCACCTTTTGCGGCAATGTCGCGCTCAGCGCCTCACTGTCATGGTATTCAATCTTGATCGTCATGCCATCTTGCAGGAACGGACGCCGCTCGCCCAGAATATCTACCGGCAATTCGATCTGCTCGTAGGTCTCGTTGTCCATAAAGACCAACATCCCGTCGTTCTCGTAGAGAAACTGCTGATCTTTCTGCTCAAGCCGAACCCGCTCGACTTTGTCAGCCGAGCGAAACCGCTCGTTCAACTTCGAGCCATTGCGCAGATTCTTCATCTCCACCTGTGCAAACGCGCCGCCCTTTCCGGGCTTTACGTGATCGGTTTTCACCGCAATCCACAAACCGCCGTTATGTTCAAGAACATTTCCGACTCGAATCTCATTTCCATTGATTTTGGGCATGCACGTCAACCAAGCGTTAAAGTTGATATAAAGTTCATGAATGCTATATTATAGGTGTAAGACGCTGACAAGGCGGCGATAACTACAGGGGGAAGGCGCTAAGCTATGCGTTGAACGCATATGAGCCATTCCTAAATAGCAAACCTAAAGTGCTTCAGGACGCGCCATAAGGAACGCCACCCCTCGGAATGCAAGAGCAAGAATAAGAAAAAGGAAAACGTATGGCTGATTTTGTGGACGGCACCGCATTCAATCACGAGCAAGGCAACCGCGCGAAGAAGCTTTTCGCCGCTGTGGTTCTGGCCGCTCTCGATGATGCAATTGCCGACGACAAGAAATACGGAAACGGACCAGAACAGATCGCACGCTGGGCGCGCTCGCGCGATGGCCGCGAAGTTCTGTCCTGCGCTGGGATTGACCCTAACGAACGTGTTGTGAAGGGTCTGATGGAATTCGTCTCTAAAGGCGTGCGGACTTCGGTCGCTCTTAGCCGTGAAGAAAGCGAACGTCGCAACGCGGCAGAGCAGGCCAAAGCCGCCTGATCCTAAGCGACTGTTAGACAGAAAACGCGTCCTCGTTCGAGGGCGCGTTTTCTTTTTTGCAGCCCGCTCTTTTCGCGCCCCCGATGCGCCCTCTATGGTCCCCTAAAAGGAGCACCCATTAATGTCCGACGCCAATCTCCCCTTCGACATCCAATACCTCGAGCGCCTCGCAGATGTCGCAATCGGGACCGGCCTGAACCTGCAGCCGGGTCAGCAACTGGTCCTCACCGGGTCCGCCGAAACGCTTCCCCTCCTGCGCCGCATCGCAATCGCCGCATATAAGGCAGGCGCCAGCGTTGTGACCCCGATCCTGTCAGACGAGGCAATCACCCGCGCGCGGTACATGCACGGCGCAGACAACAGCTTTGATGCAGCCCCCGACTGGCTCTTCGCTGGCATGGGACAAGCCTATGAAGCCAACGCCGCCCGCCTCCATGTCTCGTCCGAAAATCCCATGGCACTCTCGGACATGGACGCAGACAAAGTAGGCCGCGCGTCCAAAGCGAACGCCATCGCCTATAAACCTGCGCTCGAGAAAATCTCCAGCTTCGCAATCAACTGGTCGATCATCTCCTATCCAGGCCGTGCCTGGGCGCAACTCGTCTTCCCCGAAATGAGCGCAGACGATGCCCAGGCCGCCCTTGCCAAAGCTATTTTTGCAGCTTCGCGCGTCGACTGTGACGATCCTGTCGCCGCCTGGGATCAGCACAACATCGACCTTGCAACCCGGCGCGACTGGCTGAACGATCAACGCTTAGACGCCCTCCACTTCAAAGGCTCTGGCACAGACCTCACTGTGGGCCTTGCTGACGGCCACCTTTGGTCCGGCGGCGCGGCAGAAGCCAAAAACGGTATCACCTGCAATCCCAATATCCCGACCGAAGAAGTCTTCACCACACCGCATGCAGCGCGCGTCAACGGCACGGCCCGCGCCTCAAAGCCGCTCAGCCACCAAGGCAGCCTGATCGAAAATATCGAAGTCCACTTTGAAAATGGGCGCATCGTCAAAGCCAGTGCCACACGCGGCGAGGAAGTGTTCCAGAAACTTATCGAAACTGACGAAGGCGCTTCGCGGTTGGGCGAAGTCGCCCTCGTCCCCCACGCCTCCCCGATCTCGGAAAGCGGCCTACTTTTCTACAACACTCTCTACGACGAAAACGCCGCCTGCCATATCGCCTTGGGGCAATGCTACAAAGACTGCCTCGTGGATGCGGACGATATCTCAGACAAAGATCTCAAAGCCCGTGGCGGCAATTCAAGCCTCATCCACGTCGACTGGATGATCGGCGGCGCCGAAACCGAAATTACCGGTATCACTCAAAACGGCGAACGCGTCCCGGTGTTCCGGGGTGGTAACTGGGCTAACTGATCTCAGACAAGCAAACGCCAAATCATCTTTTGATCAGGAAAATCCCGGGGTAAGGTCCAAAGGACCAACGGGCAGCGCCCCTAAAACGGAACGTCGTCTCCAGCGGAGGCGGCGGCCGTAATATAATTCGCGACGACCTTCTTGTCGCCCGCCTTGTCGAACGCGATATCCAGTTTGTCGCCCTCAATCGCCGTAACAGCCCCGTATCCAAATTTCTGATGAAAGACCCGATCGCCGACGGCAAACGTCGAGACCGCGCTCATGTCGATCACCATATTGCGCGCTTCTGACGGCTGCGACATACCACGATGCTGGCTGCGTTTTTGCAGCCGCTTCCACCCCGGGGAATTGTACCCATCCGCCTCCGCAGCCGTTTCCTGCAAATTACTTTGCACCGGCTCGCCCATGCCCGCCGCCGCCGCGCCAAATCCACCGCCATAAAGCCCCGGCGGCGTCAAAACCTCCACATGCTCCGCCGGCAATTCATCAATAAACCGCGACGGCATCTGGCTTTGCCACTGCCCATACACCAGCCGGTTTCCTGCAAAACTAATCGTCGCCAGCTCCTCGGCCCGCGTGATCCCCACATAGGCCAGCCGCCGCTCCTCCTCGAGACCCTTCAGCCCCGTTTCGTCCATAGAGCGCTGCGAGGGAAACAACCCTTCTTCCCAGCCCGGCAGGAAAACGGCGGGAAACTCCAAGCCCTTGGAGCCATGCAAGGTCATGATCGAGACCTTTTCCTCGTCCTGATCGCTTTCATTATCCATGATCAACGAGACGTGCTCTAGAAACCCTTGTAAATTCTCAAAGTTTTCAAGGGCTTTCACAAGCTCCTTAAGGTTCTCTAACCTTCCAGGAGCCTCCGGCGTCTTCTCGTTCTGCCAATGCTGGGTATAGCCGCTTTCATCCAACGCCTGTTCAGCAATCTCGATGTGACTGACGCCTGCCCGCACCATTCCGTGCCAACGCTCAAGCCCCAGAACCAGCGTCTCAAGTTCCTTCGCGCCCTTGCCCGTCAGCCCCTTAGCATTCAGCAAAATCTTCGCGCCCTCGACCAGTGAAACCCCGTTGGAACGCGCCGCCATCTGAATTTTTTGTTGTGCCTTGTCGCCCAGTCCGCGTTTAGGCGTGTTCACAATCCGCTCAAACGCCAAATCGTTCTCCGGGGACACCGCCAGCCGGAAATAGGCCATGGCATCGCGGATTTCCATCCTCTCATAAAACCGCGGCCCCCCGATCACACGATACGGCAATCCAATCGTCAGAAACCGATCTTCAAAAGCGCGCATCTGATGCGACGCCCGCACCAAAATCGCCACCGATTCCAAGCCGAACGGATGCAGTCCCCGCGTCCCGCGCTGTAGGGATTCAATTTCTTCACCAATCCAGCGCGCTTCCTCATCGCCGTCCCAATGCCCGATCAAACGAACCTTCTCGCCCTCCTCGACATTGGTAAACAGCGTCTTCCCAAGCCGTCCCTCATTGCCCGCAATCACACCGGACGCCGCCGCCAGAATATGCGGTGTGGATCGATAGTTTTGCTCCA
The DNA here is from genome assembly GCF_937988555.1 of uncultured Boseongicola sp. NCBI lineage: Bacteria > Pseudomonadati > Pseudomonadota > Alphaproteobacteria > Rhodobacterales > Paracoccaceae > Boseongicola > uncultured Boseongicola sp. Next base: position 8,068 of record NZ_CALJXO010000019.1, read on the forward strand.
GACGCACCACTTTCGCGCCCGGGAAATCCTTTTCAAACCGCAGGATGTTGCCCACTTCGGCTCCGCGCCAACCATAGATCGACTGATCGTCATCGCCCACACAGCAGATGTTTTTGTGCCCCTGCGCCAACAGACGCAGCCACAGATATTGTGCCACGTTCGTATCCTGATACTCGTCCACTAGAATATATTTGAACCACTGCTGATACTGCGCCAAAACATCGTCGTGGTTCTGGAAAATCCACACCACATGCAAAAGCAAATCGCCGAAATCCGCGGCGTTCAGGGTCTTCAAGCGTTCCTGATATTGCTCATAAATCTCAACGCCTTGGTTGTTAAACGCCCCGTGTTCTGCCGCAGGTATCTTGTCCGGCGTCCACGCTCGGTTTTTCCAGCCATCAATCACATGCGCCAACTGCCGCGCAGGCCAGCGCTTTTCATCAATCCCTGCCGCCACGACCAACTGCTTAAGCAACCTGATCTGATCGTCCGTATCCAGAATCGTGAAGTTTGACTTCAACCCGACCAACTCAGCATGCCGGCGCAAAAGCTTCACGCAAATCGCATGAAACGTCCCCAACCACGGCACGCCTTCAACCGCCTGACCCAAAAGCCGCGCCACGCGGTTTTTCATCTCGCGTGCGGCTTTATTGGTAAACGTCACGGACAAAATCTCATTCGGCCGTGCACGGCCTGTCGACAACAAATGCACAACCCGCGCGGTCAAAGCCTTGGTTTTACCAGTGCCGGCACCGGCAAGCATCAAGACCGGCCCGTCAAGCGCCTCAACTGCCTCACGCTGCGCAGCGTTAAGCTCGTCTAAATAGGGCGCGCCGCGCGCCGCCACCGCCTGCTGTGACAGGGGGATACGATCGGGGAAGTCGGAGTCATCTGCGAAACTGTTCATGGGCACGAAACTAACCCCTGACACTCAAAAGTAAAAGACTTGTTCGCATTATGTTCTTCAATCACCCGCGCCCACATTTCCCGCCTGACGCACGCCGCAAGAACACGCGGTTCTTGCGTCACGCTCTATGCCGTCTCACTCTTGCTCTTTGCCGGGGGCATGATCCCCCTCGGTGCCCTCATCGCCGAATGCCTTCTGATCTGACACGCATGCCTCGTATTGTGCACGCCGCTCCTTGATCTATAACCGATCGTATGAGTCTCGATATCCGCTACCCCGCCATATCCGATCTGCGCGAAGGTGCTCGCCAACGCGTGCCACATTTCGTGTTTGAATACCTCGACAGCGCCACCGGCGTCGAAGACCAGCACAAGCGCAATATGGACGCGCTCAGGTCGGTCCATTTCATGCCCGGCATCCTTGAAGGGCCGATGACACCGGACCTCTCCACAAAGTTCCTCGGGCGCGACTACCCCCTGCCCTTCGGCTGTGCGCCCGTCGGAATGTCCGGCATCATGTGGCCCCGCGCCGAGAAAATCCTGTCGGCCGCCTGCGCCAAAGCAGGCCTGCCCTACACGATGTCGACCACCGCCACAGTCGTGCCGGAAACGCTAGCGCCCCACATCGGCGATCAGGGCTGGTTCCAGCTTTACATGCCGCATGACAAAGCCATCCGCGCCGACATGCTGGATCGTGCGACCAGATCAGGTTTTCACACGCTGGTGCTGACCGCAGACGTCCCCGTCGACAGCCGCCGCGAACGGCAGCGCCGCGCCAATCTGCAAATCCCGCCGCGCCTTAATGCGCAAATGATCTGGTCGATGATGACTCACCCGGCATGGACCATAGGCACCCTGCAAGAAGGCATCCCAAGCCTCAAATTCGGTGAAAGCTACGTCGACAAAAGCAATAAGTTCGACTCGATGGCCCATGCAGGCCACATCATCCGGGGCCAGCCGTCCTGGTCCGACATCGACGAAATCCGCGCCCTCTGGAAAGGACCGATGATTGTAAAAGGCGTGCTGAAAGAAGACGACGCAAAACGCCTCGTCGAAAAGGGCGCCGATGCAATCTGGGTCTCTAACCACACGGGCCGCCAATTCGACGCCGGGCCTGCGTCCATCCACCAACTGCCCAGAATCCGCAAAGCTGTTCCCGACACGCCGCTCATTTTTGACAGCGGCGTCACCTGCGGCACCGACATCCTGCGTGCCCTCGCGCTTGGGGCTGACTTCGTGATGATGGGCAGGGCATGGCACTACGCAGTCGGCGCCCTTGGCGAAAAAGGTCCGCCCCACCTAATGCACATTCTGCGCGATGACATTGAACTGGTGATGGGCAACCTCGGCACCCGCACGCTCTGGGATCTTAAAGGCGCGCTCATCCGTCCCGATTGGGCCTGACCCAATCCGCTTCACCTTTCCAAAATACCTCGTTTATAGCGATTGCTTGCAATAACCAGTCGACAGCACATTGACATGCAATGTGCGAGAGACCCCGCCATAATTCCAACAACAACCTTGCCCAGACCCCGCGTGGCCGCTAACAAATGCTGCAACTGCAAAAGGAAGGCACACCCATGGCTGATTTTCAGAAAATCCTCATCGCCAACCGTGGAGAAATCGCCATCCGCGTCATGCGCGCCGCCAACGAGTTAGGTAAACGCACCGTTGCCGTCTACGCCGAAGAGGACAAACTCAGCCTCCACCGCTTCAAAGCGGACGAAGCCTACCAGATCGGCAAGGGCCTCGGCCCCGTCGCTGCCTACCTGTCCATCGACGACATCATACGCGTCGCCCGCGCCTGCGGTGCCGACGCCATCCACCCCGGCTACGGCCTCCTGTCGGAAAATCCCGATTTCGTCGACGCCTGTTCCAACAACGGCATCACCTTTATAGGCCCCAAGGCCGACACCATGCGCGCGCTTGGCGACAAAGCCTCCGCGCGCAAGGTTGCGATAAAAGCCGACGTGCCTGTAATACCGGCGACCGAAGTCCTCGGCGACGACATGGCCAAGATCAAAAAACAAGCTGCAAACGTTGGCTATCCGCTGATGCTCAAAGCTTCGTGGGGCGGTGGCGGACGCGGCATGCGCGCGATCAACAGCGAAGACGAACTGGAAGAAAAAGTTCTCGAAGGACGGCGTGAAGCTGAAGCCGCGTTTGGCAACGGTGAAGGTTATCTTGAAAAGATGATCATGAAAGCTCGCCACGTCGAGGTACAGATCCTCGGCGACAGCCACGGCAACATCTACCACCTTTGGGAGCGTGAC
>NZ_CALJXO010000020.1:0-3024 GCF_937988555.1 uncultured Boseongicola sp.
CAGCCTGATCAACCCACCGCACGAGTGGATGCTGAACTGGTTTGTCGAGGGCATACAGAAGCTTGTGGCCCACGCTAAGGGAACCGGCGTTGAGATACTTCTGGAGAACGTGCCTTTCACCTACCTGCCCACTGCGCAAGACATGCGAGACACTGCAGCGCTGATCGGACCCGAGGTCGGCATCAACTTCGACATCTGCAACAGCGCCTTCATCCAGGAAGACCCCGCCGACGCAATTCGCATGCTTGGCGATCTCGTAAAGAATGTGCATATCTCGGATTCTGGTCCCGACGAATTCAAGCATGAGCGTCTGGGCAGCGGCATCGTCGATCCTGCGCCTACGGCAAAGGCCTTGAATGACATAGGTTATCAGGGTGTGACCGTCCTTGAGATAATAACCGACGCTCTGCAACCTGGCGCTGATCCCGATGGGGACATCCTTGCCAGCCATGACATCCTTGCCGAGAACGGCTGGGCGTCACGCTAGACAAGACCTGCCTCAACCGGGAAAACTGATCCTGTCATGCCGGCGGAGGCATCCGACGCAAGGAAATGCGCAACGTTGGCGACGTCCTGCTCGGTTGCCATACGACCGAGTGCGGTTTCAGCAGACAGCGCCGAAAGCGCTTCCTCGGGACTTTGACCGCCACCAGCGTGACGCGCAGAAACTCGCCCCAACAATGCCTTGGTCGCGATAGCGCCGGGGGCAAGTGCATTGACGCGCGTTCCGTCGCGCCCAAGATCAAGTGCGGCCGCGCGCATCACTCCAATCACGGCATGCTTCGAGGCCGTGTAGAGAACCTGATCAGGGTGCGCGCGATACCCGTTGATAGAGGCCATCGCGACGACCGAGGCATGATCCGAGCGCGCCAGCGCTTCGGCAAATGCGCCAATTGTTGCCGCAACGCCCCAAACGTTGACTGCCATGACACGGCTCCATTCGTCTCCGTCCAGCGCGCGCATCCGTTTCCATGGCGGAACGACGCCAGCATTTGCCACTACAATATCTACTGTTCCCAACTTTGCAGCCAGCACTGCAAGCTTGTCCTTGGCGTCGGGCTTGGCGAGGTCGCACGGGAACCTTGAATGCCCGGCGTGAACCAGATCAAGCGCCCCGCTAAGATCGACAACCGTGACGGAGGCGCCAGACGCGGCGAGCCGCGCGGCAATTGCGCTCCCGAGACCCGAGGCACCGCCCGTTACCACGGCATTTCGTCCGATAAGGTCTTGCGAAATAGTCATGTTGCGTGATCCTTTCTGCGTGGCTACACATTATCAAAGCATGCGTACTTTTGTTCGCTCTGCGAACTGATGCAAGAGAAAGGTTCCGAACTGACCGTCGCGCTTAACACTCACGTCGTCATCCTCGGCGCAGGCTTCATTGGTCTGTCCTTTTCCGCCGCGTTCGCAGACGCAGGTTGGCGTGTAACGCTTGCAGATCCTGACAGCCAAAGACGGGCCGCTGCGGAGGCCGGGATCGGGGTCCAGCGCCAGGCGATCCAATTGGCAGGGCTTGGTCAGCAGAAAGATGGCGATATCATCGTGGTGGGATCGCCCGACAGCGCACTTGGAACGGCAGACCTGGTCCTTGAGTGTGGGCCTGAAGTCCTCGAGATTAAGCAAGCCATCTTCGTCGATCTCTTCGCAAAGACTGGTGAGAACACGATTTTGACCACTGCATCTTCTGCGATACCTATGTCGCGGATCGTTCCGGAAGTCCGGGACCAGACCCGGTGTCTGGTAGCACATCCAATGAACCCACCAGCCGTCCTGCGCATCATTGAGTTGTGCCCTGCCCCTGGCACTGCGCCTGGGTCTATGGAGCGGGCCGCCGCCATGTTCAGCGGCGCCGGGTTCGCGACAGCATTGCTCGGGCACGAAATCGAAGGGTTCATCCTTAACCGCCTTCAGGGCGCCGTCCTGCGCGAGGCCTATCGTCTGGTCAACGAAGGCGTGGCGGAGCCAAACGACATCGATAAGGCGATGCGTCTTGGACTTGGCCCTCGCTGGGCCTTGGCGGGACCGTTTGAAACTGCCGAACTGAATACTCCTGGCGGGATAACGGCGCACGCCGAACGCATGGGCCCGGCGTACAGGCGCATGGGCGAAGCGCGTGGCGAGACGGTCGACTGGAGTGACCCGCTGATCTCTCGCGTGTCAGACGCGCGCGAGGTCGCGCGCTCTGGCGCAACGATTGCAGACCGCGCCCGATGGCGGTCCCGCGCTGTCGCGCGGCTGGTCGCTTTGCGGGACGAGCTTTTGGGCAATGCAAATGCCTGACCCGTCGTTCACCTTTGATGGAACGCCCATCCCCATAAAGCCGGGCGCATCCGTGGCCGCCGCCCTGACTGACCAGGGGCACCGAGCCTTTCGCCAAAGCGCAAACGGCAATGCACGCGGAATTTTCTGCGGAATGGGTGTCTGTCAGGACTGCCTAGTAACGATTGATGGCGTTCCAAACAGACGCGCCTGTATGTCTGCCGCCCGCGACGGCGCAAAGGTCGAAACCCAGGTCGCCTTCCCGTCCCTGAAAGGCGCGGTCGTTGCTCCACCACCCGAAGCCGCTCGCATACTGGAACCGGACGTGGCCATCATTGGCGGTGGCGCGGGCGGACTCGCGGCCGCCATCGCGGCCCGGCGCGCTGGTGCATCGGTCGTCGTATTGGACGAGCGCAAAGTGCCCGGCGGACAGTATTACAAGCAGTCAACCGGACTGCCGCCGATTGACAGGCAGCAACAAGAGGGGGCCGAGTTGTTTCGCGAAGCGCTGGACAGCGGCGCCGAGATCATTGGCTCTGTAGAAGTCTGGGGGGCGTTCGACGGACCACTATTTATAGCTGACCTTGAAGGGCGCGCGCTTGTGGTTCGCCCGCGCACTGCCATCATTGCGACCGGTGCCTACGAGAGGCCGACTGTGGCGCCGGGCTGGACGCTGCCGGGCGTCATGACTACGGGGGCCGCACAGACACTTTGGCGCAGCTATCGCACCCTGCCAGGCCGACGTATCGCGGTTTGCGGGTCTGG
>NZ_CALJXO010000021.1:0-3155 GCF_937988555.1 uncultured Boseongicola sp.
AACAACAGCAGACCACCGTCCGAACTGATCTTTGATCCATGAAATTCCAGCCGCACGCGACGGTCAAATCCAAGCCGAACATTTCCCGTTTCGCCTGCACCCTTTGGGTGATCCATGATCTGCCGCCTTCAACCATATTAACATGCTGAAACATAACACATTAGTGGTTTCCAAAGGCGCGAAAACATCGGACTACTTGGGGAATGCGGGATTAGTCGGCTTAGTTCAGCCGCTTGAATGAACTGACGCGGCTCGGATTAAACGGTCAAACGATTGTGCAAACACGAACAGCCGCCGATCTCGGTATCAACTGGCGTTTAGCGACCGCAGCCACGCCGCGAATTCTTCTTCACTCACCTGGTCTGATGCCAGGTCTTCCATTATCCGAACACCCACACCAGGATCAGGACGGATCCCGATATTGTTGAGCCGCAGAAACGTGAACGCGGCCACAAAGGCTGTGCGCTTGTTTCCGTCGACAAAGGCATGGGCCTTGGCGATGCCGAATGCGTAAGCCGCAGCGAGTGCATAGGCATCCGGATCGCCGTAACCCGCCTGATTCAAAGGGCGGGCACAGGCTCCTTCCAAAAGCGCTGAATCGCGCGTGCCAGACGCACCGCCGTGCCGGGCAATTTGACGATCATGGATGACATGCAAAGCGCGCAGCGGCACCCAGACCCATTGGGTCATGCGAGTGCCTGGAGCAGGTCGCGGTTTTCATCCATGACGGTTTCGGCTGCGGCAAGTGCTGCCTGCAGTTCGGGGTTTTCCGTCATCAGTTTCAACCCACCATCATCAGTGCGCAACGCATAGAGCGTGTCGCCTTCTTTGGCATCAAGCAGGGCAAGCATCTCGGTGCTGAGCGTCATGACAGCGGAATTGCCGACTTTGCGTATTTTGATTTCAATCATAATAATCCTCTTAGTATATACGACTGTATATACTCATACCATTCTTTTTGTCAAGTTTCGAGTGTCTCATACCGGTCACCAAGTCGACAATCCGATCAAGACCGGCTACTGCATTTCTCATCAATGAGAACCTGAACGTCCCGCATCGATACTGTCATGCTGACGATGGTTCCATCGCAGTTTAGCGCATCCCGATGAAAAATCACCCAAATCTGCCGCCATTGAAGGTGTCGTTGTATCGGGAGTGGAAAGAACCTGGGGGTGCGGACTGGAGTATGCTTGGTGAAAGCCAGGGGAGTATTTGGATGGACGTCCGCATAATGATCGAAACTGAGTTTGAAAACGGGGATTTGAGGCGGCACGATCTTGGTCGATTGCCACGCCCGACTGCCATGATCTGCGGAGAGACTATCGGGTTGATGTTAGAGGTTGCTCGGGCGATTCTGGAACGTCTTCAGAAGGCCATTGTGGTGGATCAGGTTGTTGAGCGACAACCATCTTGGCCGGTAGCGACAGACGGTATGACCGGGTTTTAAAGAGGGCTGGCGCCGATAGGTGGTTCGCCTCCACGATATGCACATTGAACCGAGGGTTGCGACAGATCGCAGGGCCTCATGCACAAGGGAGACAAACCATGTCGGATTATAGCGCATTCGTGGGCCTTGATGTCCATAAAGATACGATCGCGGTGGCTGTGGCGGATGCCGGTCGCACGGGTGAGGTCAGGTTCTGGGGCGAAATCGCCAACACGCCAGACGCTGTCGCCAGCATGCTGCGCAAGCTTGGCGGGCGGCATCCACTGATGCATTTCGTCTATGAAGCCGGCCCCTGCGGCTACGGCCTCCATCGTCAGATCATGGCGACGCAACATTACTGTGAGGTGGTCTCGCCAGCCCAGACGCCCCGCAAGGCGGGGGATCGGATCAAGACCGACCGGTGTGACGCGATCATCCTGGCCCGCCTGTCGCGGGCTGGCGAGCTGACGTCGGTCTGGGTGCCTGACACGATCCACGAGGCGATGCGTGATCTGATACGGCTGCGTCAAGCCATGGTGAAGGACCTGCGTGCCGCACGGCAGAGGACGAAGAGTTTTCTGCTACGCCACGGTCGCGTATTCAAAGGCACCTCCTGGAAGCGCAGCCACAGAATCTGGCTCGGCAATCAAAGCTTTGCACATCCGGCGCAGCAGATTGCGTTCCAGAGTTACCTGAACGCTGTCGACCAGGCGCAGGCCCGCCGAGATGAGGTCGATGTGCAGCTCCACCACTTTACAGCGGACTGGTCGATGGCTCCAGTGGTGGAGGCATTGCAGGCTTTGCGCGGCGTGGCTTTCATCACGGCGGTGACGGTAGTGTGCGAGGTTGGCGACATCCGCCGCTTCGCAAAGCCGCGGCAGCTGATGGCGTTTCTCGGCCTTGTCCCGGGGGAACGGTCCAGCGGAGAGACGCGGCGGCAGGGCGGGATCACAAAGGCGGGCAACGTGCTGGCGCGAGCGGTTCTGATCGAGGCGACATGGTCATACCGCACCCCGGCCAAGATCGGCGCGCAAATGATGTTGCGCCAGGAAGGAACCCCTCAGGCTGCGAAAGATATCGGATGGAAAGCCCAAGTCCGCCTGTGTGGCCGTTACCGGCGCCTGATGGCGCGGGGCAAGAAGTCTGCGCTGGCGGTTACGGCCGTAGCGCGGGAACTTGTCGGCTTCATCTGGGTCATCGCCCATATCGCCGAGCCTACTGGCTCCGAAGGTGTAGCGTGATTGTTATGTCCTTCCCCCGCCGCGCCGCCGCCCGCCATAAATGGCGTGGCGGTCAGCGACGCGGCTAATGCACAGCCTTGTAGAGGCAATGAAGAAGCACCGGCACTGAAAGGAAAAGAAACCTGAACAAACGATGCGATGGCCAGGGTGCCGGAGCAGGTCAGAGAAATCCCCCAAGGTGGTTATAGAGCGGCGTTTGCCGTATTCACGTGCGACAGAAACAGGGTTCTCGCGACGTATGCCGGTATGCGCCTTTGACGCGCGGATAAGAGCTTGATCAGCCGTCGCTGTTAGCTCCGGCATCCTGCCTATCGCATCCAAATCATATGAAGCGCCTGCCAGAGCAGGCGTCTGAAAAGTTATGTGCATCAGCATTGACTATGGTCATAAGACCACCATGGCCGGTGGGGCTGAACGAAAGACGGGCATGCCCGTCTGGAGGGCAGCCCCACCGGTCTGATTGATTTCAGGGGAGGTGCTGGCCGCTG
>NZ_CALJXO010000022.1:0-4507 GCF_937988555.1 uncultured Boseongicola sp.
CTCCATCACCTGTCGCGGTCGAACATCTGTGAACTTGCAGTAAGAGAGGGCCTGGTCACGAAAGCAGTGTCCTTCCTCAAGTAGTAGCAAGCGCATGGACTGCAGCATCGAAGGACTTGGAACTGGTTTGTCTGCGTCCGTGATAGGTCGGACCAGAACGAAGTCTTCCTCAAAGAGAGAAAACTCTTGCAGCGAGGGTTCCGAAATCGGAAGCGCAACGATCGCCAAATCGATGCGCGATTCCACGAGGGCGTCAATCAATGATTTGGTCACAGATTCGCGCAGTTCCAGCTCCAATTTCGGGAAACTCGTGGTCAGAGCAGAGATGATGTTGGGCAATAGGTATGGCGCAACAGTCGGGATTATTCCGAGCCTTAACCTTCCCGCGAGTGGCCACCTTGACGCCCGTCCGAGATCCTCGAGCTCCTCAACGGCAATCAAGATTTGTCGCGCCTTAAGTATAAAGTCTTCACCAATCGCAGTTAAGCGAACCTGTCGTGCACTGCGTTCCACCAAGGGAGCACCAAAACTGCCCTCTAGCTCCTTGATCTGTAGCGATAGCGCCGGCTGAGAGATGGAACTCGCCTCAGCGGCGCGACCAAAGTGCCGGTTCCGCGCCAGCGCATCAAAGTAACGAAGTTGTTTGAGGGTGAGGCCTTTCATTTGCTCAGCTTATCGCAGTGTTTTGAATATTCAATTGGCGTTAATGAAGCTCTGAAGTTAGAACGATTCCAGAAAGAGCTGTTGGCTCTGATTTCATCAACGAACGGAGAGTCTAATGGACGGAAACAACGTGAGCCCCACCGGCGGTTGCCCCGTCATGCACGGTGGCAACACCGCGAATGACAAGCCAGTCACCAAGTGGTGGCCGAATGCGCTGAACCTCGACATCTTGCATCAACACGGTGCTCGAACTAACCCGATGGATCTTGACTATAACCACCGCGAGGCGGTGAAGAGTCTAGATTTCGAATCCGTCAAAGTCGACGTCCAGGCACTGATGACTGACAATCAGGATTGGTGGCCTGCGGACTGGGGCCACTATGGCGGTCTGATGATACGGCTTGCCTGGCACTCGGCCGGCTCATATCGCACGGGCGACGGCCGGGGTGGTGCGGGGTCCGGCAATATCCGTTTTGCTCCATTGAACTCATGGCCTGACAATGCCAGCCTTGATAAAGCCCGCCGCCTGCTCTGGCCGGTCAAGAAAAAGTACGGAAATGCGCTGTCTTGGGCTGATCTCATCATTCTCGCCGGGAACATGGCCTACGAGTCGATGGGTCTGAAGACGTTTGGCTTCGGCTTTGGCCGCGAGGACATCTGGGGGCCCGAGACCGATGTATACTGGGGCGCTGAGAATGAGTGGCTTGCGCCTAGCGAGAACCGCTACTCTGACTTGGACGACGCTTCCACCCTCGAAAACCCACTGGCGGCAGTGCATATGGGTCTTATTTACGTAAATCCTGAAGGTGTGAACGGTCAGCCTGATCCTGCAAGGACAGCGGCTCATGTGCGTGAGACATTTTCCCGAATGGCAATGAACGACGAGGAAACCGCGGCTCTTACCTGCGGGGGCCACACCGTCGGCAAGGCACACGGCCGGGGTGCTGTCGATCAGATCGGCGTTGAGCCAGAAGCCGCCGGCATTGAAGAACAGGGCTTTGGCTGGGCCAATCCGGGCCAGGCTGGAGAGGCCACCAATGCCTTCACATCGGGTATAGAAGGTGCTTGGACCACAAACCCCACTCAGTGGGATATGGGCTATTTCAAGCTGCTCTTCGGCTATGAGTGGCAGCTCAAGAAATCCCCGGCTGGCGCTTGGCAGTGGGAACCCGTGGATATCAAGGAAGAAGACATGCCGGTCGACCCGACCGATTCCTCGGTTCGCCACAACCCGATTATGACCGATGCCGACATGGCGATGAAGGTGGATCCGACCTACAATGAAATTTGCCAGAAGTTCATGGCGGATCCAAAGTACTTCGCCGAAACCTTCGGTCGCGCTTGGTTCAAGCTGACCCACCGCGACATGGGTCCCAAGTCCAATTACTACGGTCCGGACGTGCCTGCCGAAGATCTGATCTGGCAAGACCCCATCCCGGCTGGCAACAAAGACTGCGATGTGTCTGCAGTTAAAGCGATGATTGCAGATTGCGGGCTCTCCAACGCCGAAATGATCGCGACAGCTTGGGACAGCGCTCGGACCTTCCGCGGCTCGGATAAGCGCGGCGGCGCCAACGGAGCACGCATCCGCTTGGCTCCTCAGAAGGACTGGGAAGGCAACGAGCCCGAACGTCTCGCAAAGGTCCTTGGCATCCTAGAACCCATCGCGGCCAAAACGGGCGCGTCAGTGGCGGATGTGATCGTTCTGGCAGGTAATGTTGGGCTGGAGCAGGCGATCAAGGCGGCGGGCCATAATCTCGAGGTACCCTTCACACCAGGCCGCGGTGACGCGACCGAAGCGCAGACCGACGCGGATTCATTTAGCGTGCTTGAACCGCTCGCTGATGGCTTCCGCAATTGGCAAAAGACCAAGTATGCCGTCAGCCCCGAAGAATTGATGCTGGATCGGGCTCAACTTCTTGGCCTCACCGGTGCAGAAATGGCGGTGCTCTTGGGCGGCATGCGAGTACTGGGCACTAACTATGCTGGCTCCATGCACGGCGTTTTCACCGACCGCGAAGGCGAGTTGTCCAACGACTTCTTCGTGAACTTGACTGATATGGGCAATAGTTGGCACCCAGTCGAGGAGGACGGGAGCTACGAGATCCGTGACCGCAAGTCTGGCACTGTTAAGTGGACTGCGACCAGCGCGGATCTGGTCTTTGGTTCCAACTCAGTTCTGCGCGCCTATGCCGAGGTTTATGCTCAAGATGACAATGCCGCGAAGTTCGTCGGCGACTTTGTGGCGGCGTGGACTAAGGTCATGAATGCCGACCGGTTTGACCTTGTAGCTTAAAACAACGTTCCGGGCAGCTTTGCTGCCCGGACGCAAAACTCGTGCCTCTGGGGCGCTGCGTGCTCCTAAACCTCATTTATCGGGCGCGAAACTGGCACTCACCTTTGCGCGCGCATCCATCGCCAATACTGCGGCTCTCAAACGAATGCACACCAGTCTCTACAGGACAGTTGAGCTGCCGCTTGGTCCGCGCAAAGACTGCGCCCTAGTAGTTTGGGCTTATTTCTCTGGAAAACTCTTTTTGATTGCAAGCATGAAGGGAACCCCCAACTATTTTGGCTTGATTTGACCTGTCATTTGTTGCGCGAGGCCTGCGATTCGGCCGCGCAATGACAGGGGATTTGATGCGAGCAAGAAGCGAAGAGGCCGCGGCTCCAAATATACGGATGCGTTCGAGCGGCAGTTGGTTGCAAAGAGTCATGCCGCTTGAGCAACCGTTCCGATGGTGACAAAGCAACATGGGTGCCAACCAGCCGGATATACTCTTGGCTAGGTGATGCGCGGTTTCAGCCAAGAGACGTTGAGACGCCTGGCTTCAAGCCTGTTGAGGTGTCCGACGCGCTAATTCTTAAGGATATTGATCAACTACCGCCCGAGGCACGCATTGAGATCACGCTTGAGAATGGGCGCAACTTTCGACATCCTGTCAAAGCGCAAAGCCGAAGAGCGCGCACGGCCATGGGTGACGTCGCTGAGGCCTTGGCAAATGCCCGTCCAAGTGCCGCGTAGCCATCGGCGTGCAGGTAGCTCGCTTGGAAGCGCATGTCGTGTCGTCTCATCCCAGCACAAGGGTTCGATCCGGGTAGGCGAAGTCCGCGGATTTCTGCATGGATAAGCAGGGACGACAGAAGCGACAAAGCGCGATTGCGACCACCCTTCGACATCTCCATTTTGTTGAACCACACGGTCACATCGGAGCGCTCAACTTCACCAATCTGCATATGTCCCAGACCCGGCAGAGTGTATCGTGACATTGCGTGCCTGTGCGACCGGAGGGTTGAGGGCTTCCAGCGGCGCGCGCAATCATCAAGGAAGATATAGGCAAAGGCAGCTAAGGCGGTTTCACCGGAAAAGGGTGGGTGGGCTGTCGCATCTTCAAGAAGGTCCCGAGCCATCGACCGCGCGCATGATTGGGATGGTCGCACAGGTGCCAAAGGGTAATCTTCGCAACCTTGCCTGCGCGTGGGCAATGAACCACCCAAGTATTTCTACCACCTCGGATAGGCAAACCGAGATGAGGAACAATATCGTCCCGACGTTCCCGATCTAGGCGCTGATTTTGCGTGTTCTCTTCTGGCTCGATAACGGCTGAACGTGCAGCGGCTTTTCTGTCTGTTTGTCGCATCTTATGACTGCTTTTCCGGTCCAGAAAAAAAATCACGCAAATCGCTGGGAACATTCCAGGAAACGCGGGGGAACAACTCGCCCGCTTCGTTCAGCCGCCACTTAGGCTGCGTTGGCGCAGGTATTTTGCGAGATACTTCAACGAGTTATCAACTCAGTGAAGTTACGCGCTACTGCCCCTCGCGGGGGCAAATTCCACACACC
>NZ_CALJXO010000023.1:0-8341 GCF_937988555.1 uncultured Boseongicola sp.
GCCCTCGTTATACTCGGCCCAGTTGGTCACTCGATGCCGTTGCTTCGGGATCTTGTCTCGACGATCGGCGTTGAACTTGTGAGGCATTTGCAGGATCCTAGTGGGAACAGACCGCATCGGTATCAGCGGAGAGGCGATCCCCGCAACAAGGCCCATTCCATGCAACAGGGCCGCATCGGGAGACGTCCGGCGGTCGAGAAAGATACCAAGGAAAATTGGAAACTCTGTTGAAACTGACCTAAACAAGAAAATACCTTGGAACTCGCGCAGGCGCGCAGCGGGAAAAGCCAGCGCTGCGCTAAAGCGCTCTCAACAGCCCAATTCCCTGTCCGAGAGGTATTGCCCGGATGTCTTCTGCCACCGGGACATCACGCTCTCCGGCGTAGATCAGCAGCTTCCGGTTGGCTTTGACGTCTTCTGCGCCGGTGTGGAAACCACGAGAAACCTTCGGCGCGGTCGTGCGCTTGATCTCGACGGCCCAGATGTCGCCACCCGGCAAACGCAGAACCAAATCAAGTTCGGCTCCGGCAGAGGTGCGATAGAAGAAGGGTTCGGTGCCGGCGGGCGCCGCGGCAAGAAGGGTCTCGATGCAGAACCCCTCCCAACTGCCGCCGACGACAGGATGCCCGAGCAAGCCCTCGGTCGTACCAATACTCAACAGCGCATGCACGATCCCGCTGTCCCGCACATAGACTTTTGGCGATTTCACCAGGCGTTTGCCGACATTCTCATGCCAGGGCTGCAGCCGCCGCACCAGCATGAGATCGACGAGCAGATCGAGATAACGACCGATGGTTTGGCCCGACACACCGAGCCCCTCTGCGAGGGCAGCAGCATTCAGCAGGCCGCCTTGCACATGCGCCAACATGGTCCAGAAGCGCCGCAAGGTTGCGGCCGGAATACGCGGCCCGAGGGCAGGGATGTCACGCTCCAGATAGGTGCGCAGGAAATCTAGACGCCAGTCCATGCTGGCCTGATCGCTGGCAGCCAAGAAACTGTCAGGAAAGCCACCACGCAACCATAGCGCATTCAATTGATCAGCCCCAACCTCGGTAAGTTGCAGAGGGGGCATTTCGATATACCGGACTCTTCCAGCGAGGGACTCTGCCGATTGTTGCAGGAGAACATTGGAGGCTGACCCTAAAAGCAGAAACTGCCCCGTACGAAACCCGGCCCGCCTGCGCTGGTCGATCTGACCACGCAGGCTTTTGAAGAGGCCGGGCATCTGCTGCACTTCGTCGAGGATGACGAGTTTTCCTGCTTGTTCATCCAGATAGAGATCTGGTTCGGTCAGGATCTGCCTGTCTGCGTCACGCTCAAGATCAAGGTATACCGATGGTTGCTCCGAAGCGATGTCGAGAGCAAGCGTGGTCTTCCCGACCTGCCGGGGACCGAGGAGCACAACAGCGGCTTGGTTCGCCAGCGCGGATTGCACAAGTTGATGAGTTTGGCGCATATACATACCTTGCAATTACTCCATCAGGTGGAAGATTTGCAAGGTTAAATTATTGTGCGGCTAACGTTCCAGCCCAATTTGTGAATTAGCCTGAAGTGACGAACAGGCTTTGCGCCAAAACTCACTCCAACAACCCAATTCGCTCCGCCCGTTCCAGCAGCATCCTCACGGACGACGGCTGCCAGCTCATGCGTCCACGCGGCGTGCGCTCACGCATGGATTCCAGCCGGTCACAGATCGCCTGCAGCGTGATGCCGGGATCTGCGCCTTTGATCGCAGCGACAATCGCAGGCAGGCGGTCGTCTGCTTCGCGGCGTCCGGCACGGTCCAGCACCTCTGCGGGCAGGAACCCGTCACGCACATAGGCTTTCACGGCACGCAGCAAGCGACTCTGGGTCCAGCGGCCGTCGTGGGACAGGGGACCATTGATGATCCGCAGCACGTCTTCCCAAGCCATATCGGGCCGGAGGCGACGCACATGCGGCACCCACTCCTGCGCGGTGTCATTCAGGCGCTCCATGTAGCCATCCTGCCGGGCCAGTCGCACTTTGCGCAGCGCGGCGGGGTCGCGGTCGCGCAAGCCCGGGTTGCCACCCACGCGTCCTTTGGTCCTTGCGCTGGCCAAACCGGCCTTCGTCCGTTCGCGGATCAGGGCGCGCTCAAATTCGGCCGCAGCGCCCAGAACCTGCATAGTGAACTTGCCTTGCGGTGAGGACGTGTCGATAGGGTCCTGCAGAGACCTGAAGAACGCGCCCTTGGACTCGAGACGCTCGATCACTTCGAGAAGGTGTGACAAGGATCGTGCCAACCAGCCTTGTTGCACGGAGCCCCACTCGGCTGATATCGGTCACGGCTTACTATCTTGAGGATGCTGTATATGCCGCACAAGTTCAACGCTGATCGGCGTGACAAAATTCCGAAGCAAAAGCAGCGGGTGACCAACTGGTCTGAATACAACGAGGGCCTGCGACAGCGCGGGGATCTGACGGTCTGGATCAGCGACGACGCGCTTGATCTGTGGGCGGCTCCACGTCGAACAACCCCTGGTGGTCAGCCATATTACTCTGATCTGGCAATCGAGCTTTGCCTGACACTGGGCATGGTCTCCAAGCAACCGCTGCGGCAGACCCAAGGCTTGATGCGCTCAATCGCGACGCTGCTGGGAGTGGAGATTGCAGTGCCTGATTTTTCCACGTTGTCGCGCCGGAGTAACGGTCTGATATTGCGACCAAGACCAAGGACAGACAACCAAGTTTCAATACAATTGGTGGTAGATAGCACTGGCCTGAAGATCTTCGGCGAGGGCGCATGGCTTGAGGAGAAGCATAAAACCAACGCGAAACGCAAAAGTTGGCGCAAGCTACACCTTGGTCTCGAGCTTGTTAGCGGTGAGATCGTCTGCTCTGGTCTAACCACGGATGACATTGGAGATCCGACTGCCCTGCCGGGGTTGCTGGATCAAGTCAATGGACCAGCTGACCTGTTTCTGGCGGACGGTGCGTATGACGGTAATCCAACATCTGTTTTGCTTGCGGCTCGGTTTGGGTTGATGATCGAGGTCATAATTCCGCCTCCCAAGAACGCAGTATTCAGTCCGAACGCGGCGCAGCATCCGACGTCACGCGACCGCCATATCGCCGAGATTGAAAGCAAGGGGCGCATAGCATGGCAGAAGTCATCGGGCTACAATCAGCGGAGCCGAGGCGAATCCCTAATGGGCCGCTGGAAGACCGTTATCGGGTCAAAGCTCAAGGCGCGCACCTTCAACAATCAGAAAACAGAAGCCAATATTGGCGTCCGCGTGCTCAACCGGATGACCGAACTTGGCAGGCCCAATTTCGAACGCACCGCCTGAAATCCGTCTCGGGAAGGGCGCGTTCCGCACTTAAGTTGATCTGTGCAACACGGCCGTGTCATTCCCTGTCCTCCCCTGACGTCTCTGGTCGATACGGATCTGGAATGCTGTGCCGTTCGATCTCTTCCAGCCGAGCATACCGATCCGCGAAAAGCCGCGCGACCGGATAATCATCGGCCCAGTCGACATACATCGTGTCGGTGTCCACCAACCCGTCGCGCGTAGCCCAGCCAACCGCCCGGCCAGAAGGATCGACCGTTCCGCGCTCAGCGACAGCGCCATCATGCGTTCGCATTCGATTGCAACGGGAGCGTCGGCCAGACGGTGCGAGTTTCAGCCCCAACGCATTGGGTTCGCTTTCGCCCGGATCATAGGACGCTGCCGTTCTCACCATGTCCGCAATCAGCGCAGGGGTGGCAAGGATGACGACGAATTCACCCGCCGCGTCGATGTTGCGGGTGGTGTCCTTCGCGCTGCCATCGGGTTTGTGCTGAAGGCCCAGAATGATCAGCGCCGGGTCCCGCCCAAACACGTTGAAGAACGAATAGGGTGCAGCATTGACCACACCCTGCGCGTTCACCGTCGTCACCCACGCCACTGGACGTGGGATCACCAGCGCCGATAACAGTTTGTAACGGTTCTGTGCGCTAATAGAGTCCAGATTCAGGAGGTCGGCCATGCGTCGGGCAGCACAACACCGGTCTGTGTGCCAATCCGCTGGTAATGCTCGATCCGGCGGTGCCGCCCGAAGTCGAAGATCGTCGTCTTTCCGAAAGCGCAGGCATCCATGTCACAGGCATGCACGATCAACTCGTCCCCTTCGGTTTCGGCCCGCGCCATGACATAGCCGTTTGGATCGACTATGATCGACCCACCCATGAGCGGATGGCCATCTTCATCGCCCGCCTTAGCGACACCAACCACCCATGTAGCGTTCTGATACGCGCCTGCAGTCATAGACAGGTCCGAATGGTAAAGGCGCTTTTCCAAGCCTTCGTCCGACATCTGGCTGTTCACTGAAGGCGTGTTGTAACCTAGCATAACCAATTCAACGCCCTGCAAGCCCATCTCGCGATAGACCTCGGGCCAACGGCGATCATTGCAGATGCACATGCCCATCAGCGCATCCATGTTGCGCCAGACCGGAAAGCCAAGATCGCCAGGTTCAAAATAGCGCTTTTCCAGATGCTGAAACGCGCGTTCGGTGTCGTATTCGGAATGGCCCGGCAGATGGACCTTGCGGTATTTGCCAATAATGTTCGCCTCGCGATCCGTCAGGATCGAGGTGTTGAAGTGGTGCCCATCCGGGGTGCATTCCGCATACCCAAAGCTGATCGCAATATTGGCTGCCTTTGCCGCATCGAATAGCGGGCGTGTGGCGTCATTCGGCATCTCGTGTTCGAACCACTGATCAACTTCGGCGGAGTCCTCGATGTACCAGCGCGGAAAGAACGTGGTCAGCGCCAGTTCGGGGTACACCACAAGATCGCACCCTGCACCCTTGGCCTGCTGCAACAAGGCGATCATGCGATCGACCACTGCTTCCCGAGTATCGGCCTTCTGGATCGCGCCAAGCTGCGCGCCTCCAATCACGATTTCCCGCATAGTGGCTCTCCCTGATTTATCATGCGTGCAAACTTTTGCCAAAACGGCTAACCACTCGCACCATTGGCCAAAGCAGCACGAGATAAACAAGTGCAACCAGCACGATGGGCGAAGCGTTGTAGGTGATGGACCGCGCCATATCTGCGGCGTGCAGCATTTCGCCAAGCGATACGACCGACGCGAGCGACGTGAGCTTGATCACCTCGATGGTGTTCGACAAGAGGTCTGGCAACACGTTGCGCACCGCTTGGGGCAATACGACATACGCCAGGGTCTGGGGCGCGCTAAGGCCGGTGGATCGCGCGGCTTCGCTTTGACCGTAGCCGACAGACTGGATGCCAGCCCTGAAGATTTCGCCGTAGTATGCTGAGTTATTGAGAAAGAACGCAATCACCACCGCCATGAAAGGTGACAGCTGCACCCCCGCGAACGGCAACCCGGCATAGACGAAGATCAGAAGGACAAGCGGTGGGATGGCGCGGAAGAAATCCACCAGTGCGATTACCGGCCATCTGATCCAGCGCGACTTCGCTGCAGAACCCAGGGCAGCAAGTAAACCGCCCGCCAACCCCATCGGGATTACAGCAAGACAGATTAGCATCGTCACGCCTAGTCCTTGAAGAATCATCGGCCATGCGGCGATCATGATCTCAAGGTTGAAGAACTGTTCGATCAACCGGTCCATCGCTTACGCCTTCCGCCAAACAAAGCGGCTTTCCAGCCATCGGGCAAGGATCACAAGCGGTAGGAACAGCAGCACATAGGCAATTGCGGCCAACATCAGCGGTGACGCATTACCTGAAAAGCTTTGCGCCGTGGTCGCCTGATTGAGGATGTCGGGCACCCCGATTACCGTACCGAGCGCTGTCATCTTGGTGATCGCAATGGCCCGATTAGTCATAGGCGGGATCGCCATGCGCATCGCCTGCGGTAGCACTACCCAGACCAGCGTGCCTGTAAAGCCAATGCCGGTGGACCGCGCGGCCTCCCACTGGCCGCGATCCACCGACGTGATCCCGGCCCAGACGATTTCTTCCGCGAAGGCTGCCAGCGTCAGGGTCAGTACGGCAAACAGCACGACAAAGCTCGACAGGAACAACCCTGCATTAGGCAAACCGAAGAATGCGATCAAGATCAGAACCAGCGGCGGTATGGCCCGGAAGACGTCGGCAAAGACGATGATGATCAACGACAGAAGACGGATGTGGTAGGCGCGCAGCATCGCAAGCGTAGTACCCAGACCGATGCCTACAACAACGATCAGCAATGAAAGCTGCACCGTAACCCAGAGACCGGCAAGGATGTCCGGTGTATAGCGCGTCAGCACTTCGGCGTTGAAAAACGTATCCAGAAAGCGCTCCCACTGGGTCATGTCAGTGATCCGATACCCGCGACAGGAACGCCTTGGTCCGCTCGCGTTGCGGCGCACCGAAAATCTGTTCGGGTGGCCCCTGTTCCACGATCTGGCCTTCATCCATGAAAATTACGCGGTCCGCAGCATCGCGGGCGAATGTCATCTCGTGGCTGACCACAAGCATGGTCATGCCGGAATTGCGCATGTCCCGCATTACCTCTAGCACGTCGCCCACGAGTTCCGGGTCCAGCGCCGAGGTTGGTTCGTCGAACAGCATCACCTTTGGTTCCAACGCCAGCGCACGGGCAATTGCGACTCGCTGTTGCTGACCACCGGACAGTTCGGAGGGGTAATTACTCGCTTTGTCAGCCAGCCCCACTTGCGCCAGCGCCTCCATACCCCACGCCTCGGCATCGGAGTGCGACATGCCGCGCACTTTTCGCAGGGCGAGCGTTACGTTTTTGACCGCGCTCATATGGGGGTAGAGGTTGAACGATTGAAATACCATGCCGATGCGCTGGCGGATCGCGTTAAGGTTTACGCCGCGCCCGGTCACAGGGTCGCCTTCCAGAAGGATATCCCCGGAATCGGGTTCCTCCAATCGGTTGCAACAGCGCAGCATCGTCGATTTGCCCGACCCCGACGGCCCAAGCACGAAGACCAACTCACTATGCGAAACGCTGAGATTAATGCCTTTCAACGCCTCAAACGTGCCAAAGGATTTGCGTAGGTTGCGCACGTCCAGAGATGGGATGGCTTTGGTCATGAGAGTGCCGTTGGGTCGGTCAGGCAAGTTTGGTGATGCGGGGATGGCCCCCGCATCACAGTCATATTTTACGCCAGTCTAACGCCAGGATCAGCAAGACGGCTCGTGCCCGTCGTCCACATACCCTTCGTAGCCCGGCTCTCCGAACCCGGCGATGGGCGTGACCGCGGCCGATCCCGCTGCGGGTGGCATACCGAACCATTTTTCATGCAGTTTTGCGATCGTGCCGTCGATCTTGAGGCATTCTATCACCGTTTCCACTGTGGCGCGCAGCTCCTCGTCGCCCTTGCGGAACGGCATGCCCCAGACTTTCCCGGTCGAGAACAGGTAGCTGGGCTTTACGTTCGGGTTTTTCTGC
This sequence comes from uncultured Boseongicola sp., assembly GCF_937988555.1. NCBI lineage: Bacteria > Pseudomonadati > Pseudomonadota > Alphaproteobacteria > Rhodobacterales > Paracoccaceae > Boseongicola > uncultured Boseongicola sp. Next base: position 7,395 of record NZ_CALJXO010000023.1, read on the forward strand.
GCGGCCCACGCCGACACGGTGTTGCCCGCCACATTGGCAAAGGCGCGGCCCGACACCACGGCCTGAACCGCGTCGGTGTTGGTACCATAGCTTTCGACTGTCCAGCCAATCTCATCCGCTAATTCGCGCGCCCAACTGTCGTAGGCTGACCCTTTGTTGACCGCAATCACTTTACCGGCAAATTCCTTCATATCTGTGATTTCGGGCGCATCCGCCCCGACAAGGAACAAAAAGTCGGTGTTCAGATAGCCTTCAGAGAAAAGCAAGTTTCCAGCCCGTTCTTCGGTGATTGTCGTGGGTGCCACGACAAAATCATAGGTCCCCGCCTGCAAGCCCGGCAGGATGCCGGAAAACTGCGTCGCAACGATATCCATCTCGACGCCCAACCGTTCCCCGATCAGGTTGGCCAGATCGACATTGAAGCCTTCGATTCCGCCGCTCAGCTTGGGCATGGCGTGCGGCGCGAACGTGCCGTCCAGCGCGACAGTATATTTGTCCTGCGCTACTGCGGCACCGGTAAATAGTAACGATGCAGCAAGTGTTGCTGCGGTGGTAAAGCGTTTCATGATACAGATCCCCTTTGGTATTTTGCGTCTATACCAAATCATTGAGCAGCGTTGCTTCCCAAGCAATGGCACAAAATCAGTTTTCGATGAAGTTTTGCATAGCTTGATAAGTTTATAGTATACATCAGCCATTATTCGCCTAATTTTTGGGCGAAATGGTGCGTATTGCCCAATGAAAGGCATGCGGCCGATTTTGTTGAAAAACTCTTGCGCCGGAAAATCGCTGGGAGAAATCAGAACGGCTTTGTCACGTTAACTCAGTTGAACCAAAATAGCCGACGCTACCCCAGATCAAGCAGCCGCAATTTCGAACCACTCAGCGAATGACCTGGCGCGAGTTTGATGGAGAGTTCGCCGGGAGACCAGATGGCGTTGCAAATT
>NZ_CALJXO010000024.1:0-10988 GCF_937988555.1 uncultured Boseongicola sp.
TCGCGCTCCAACCAGAACGCAGACCAGTGCAATCCTGCACATTTTCCTATCCGCGGCGCTGTTGTGGACCCTGTTGAGGGCGGTACTGTCGCTCAATTTCTGCCATTTGGAAGGTACAGAGATGTGCTTCGCTACTGCTTCCAACGCGGACCGACCCCAGACTGGCGGTGCTACACGCACCTAATCAATCTTGCCAAAACATGACCTCCTAAACGCTCACACCAAAGATCCATCCAACGCCGGCTGTGACACTCATGGCAAAGACACCCCAGCTAACAACTCTGAGTGTAGCGGGTAGCAATGGTGCGCCGCCGGCTTTCGCGCCGAGTGCGCCCAGTCCGGCAAGCGCAATGATCGTCACAACTAGAACAATCGGAATAATCAGAGACGTCGGCGCAAAGAACGCACCCAAAACCGGTATCGCTGCTGCCAAGCTAAAGGTTAAACCGGACGCAAATGCTGCTTGAAGAGGGTTGGCAGAGTGAATTTCTGAGAGTCCCAACTCGTCTCTGACATGGGCAGCCAAAGCGTCTTTTTCAGATAGTTCTCTTGCGACGGTCTGCGCGGTTATCTCGCTTAACCCCCGCTTACGATATATCGCGACCAGTTCCGCAAATTCTTCTTCAGGCATCTCCTCCAGCGCAATCTCTTCACGCTTGATATCGGCAGTTTCGATATCAGACTGAGAAGAGACCGAAACGTATTCCCCAGCTGCCATGGACATCGCACCCGCGGCCAACCCAGCAACCCCCGCAATCATGATTGCCCGAGGATCAGGATCGGCTGCCGCAACCCCGACAATCAGCGAAGAAACGGATACAATACCGTCGTTTGCCCCGAGGACTGCCGCGCGAAGCCAGCCGCTACGATTGATATAGTGCGGCTTACCGGGATGCGCGCTGATGACGTTCATTGTGTGTTCCTTTCAAGGGAGGCTCTAACCTAGCCAAACATCGAGAAATAGCATAAGAACAAGTCCTATCGAGAGCCCAAAAGTCGCTTTGTTCTGGTGCCCGCTACGATGTGTTTCCGGAATAATTTCATGACTAATTACATAGAGCATGGCCCCCGCTGCGAACGCTAAGCCCCACGGCAGGAACGGCTCCGAGAACGCGATCAGCGCTGCTCCAATCGCACCGCCTATGGGTTCAACCAATCCAGTGAGCGCGGCAATACTCCAGGCGCGGGACCGACTGTAGCCTTCACCAACCAATGCCACAGCCACTGCAAGGCCTTCGGGAAGGTTCTGCAGTCCTATACCAATTGCAAGCGGCATGCCGCCCGTTAGCCCATGAGCGCCAAATCCAACTCCCACGGCCAAACCCTCAGGAAAGTTATGGATCGTAATCGCAATGATAAAGAGCCAGATTTTGCGAAGTGACGCTCCTTGCGGCCCTTCGCGTCCGGTGCTGAAATGCTCGTGGGGGAGTGTTTCGTTCAGCAAAGCGACAAGAGCCATCCCTGCAAGAATTCCGACAACGACAATCAAAGCGGGGATCACGCCCTCGCCAAACCTTATGCCCGCGGCCTCCAGAGCCGGGATAATCAGAGAGAAGAATGACGCGGACAGCATTACTCCGGCCGCAAACCCCAACAACATATCCCGGACACCCCGACTCGGTGCCTTTCCAAAGAGTGCGGGCAGGGCACCAATTGCCGTCATGAGACCGGCGATAAGGCTCCCAAGGAATCCGAGGGCTATTGGCGAAAGATTTTCCACGCAGCTTTCCTAGCGGATAATGGTCCCAAGTTGCCCGCTTTTGGCCTGAAGCAGGGGCTCAATGCGGCATAGTCGAATAATGGCTCTGCGGGCAAAACAGCCCTAGGATGGAAACTCGCAGCTGCCAGATGGGGCGGATTTCTGCCCCAATCCGCGTCAGCAGCGAGAGCCGGTAAGGATTTATCCAAACTTCAGAAACAGTTTGGAATATGGCACTTTAAGCGCTCCAATCGCCTCTAGAAGGGCGGCGTCATCGCCGGAGCGGGCAGCGTCGACGAACTGGTCAACAGATGTCTGCAGTCCCGCCGCAAGGGTTGCAAACTCTGGGCTTTCGAGCGCCGCGGCGGGCGGAGCCGAGAGAACGTCCGTGGCGAGGTATGCGAGCACAGCCGAATGCTCAAGCAAGGCTCGCTTAACCTCCACATCCATATTGGCCGTGTCGCTGCCAAGGATCACTTCCATCTCGGTGTGATAGGCATTCATTCGGTCGGAGAATGTCTCGACGTGGTTGCGTGCATGCAATGCTCCAAGCGCCTCCCGGATGCCCTCCAGCGTTTCATGCGCTGCGGGTAGATCACCGGCATCGGCCAGTGTTTTGGATCGGTCGAGAAGGTTCGTGACGTCTTCTATGGTTTGATCCCATAATGGATCAGCTTCGAACTGTGGCGGAGGGCTGGCACGGTATTGTGTCATAAGTCCGGTCCAGTTGTTCTCCAGTTGCTTGAGTGCCCCAACGGATTTGGCCGTGTCTCCTGTGTTTGTCGCAAAAAGCGCGGTGCGGTAGCTGAAATAGGCCACATTATAGGAATTTTCGAAGTCCACTACGGGACCGGCCACGACTGGGGCGACGGTGAGTGAAAGAACGAATGCTGTTGCAAGTAGGCGTTTCATCGATATTTCTCTTGATGGGTGTTGGATTCCCGTCGCTTCATACCTGAGTGGACTGATGACGCGCTGATATGGATCAACCCAACCCGCCATCCAAGGTGACCCGCATTCAGCAATCATCGGACCCGAGCGGGCAGATCGGCGCTGTCAGAGGACACCAACTTGAGGCGGGCAGGGCGGTGACCTCGCTTCGTGGGATGACAAAACGCATCCCATTTTGTTACTTCAAAACACGCCCCGAGATCATCCACCGTGCTGCAATGCACTAAGCGTGGTTTCCGCCTTAGCTTCGGAATGTGGAGGATCTGCTGCACGAGAGGGGCTTCAACGAACGCCGAAAATTGCCAGATTTGGGCTCTTCTCTGGTGGAACTGAACCGCTCATTTGCAGATTTTCAAAAGCGAACCGGACTGAAACGAAGAAAAAAATAGGCTTTTCACACAGCCTGCGAACAAAGCCATTATTCTTAGTAGTTGGATATCTCGATTTGGTTCGGGTCTCGATCACATAAATAGATTGAACATATTTTTTTCCGCAGCATCTGTTCGATCGACAGGTCCTTTCTAAATTGTTATCGAAATTGTACCGGCACCATCGGCACGACCATGCTTTATGATAGCTCCTACATAATAATAAGGCAGACGACACCAATGACCGAACGCTACGAACGCCACCGCCAAGCTTGGACATATGATGTAATCCAAAAGCTGCATCTGCTGGCGACAAAGGGGATGAGTTTAAAGGCTATTGCCAAAGCTCTCGTGCGTTCTGAGGAGTCGACTAAGAATAGAGCAAAACAAGACAAACTGAAAATTCAAAAAATGCGCTAATTCCGCGCGCTCGGCTCATCATAAGAGCTTCTTTCTTCTCAATGTCCGGCTATTGATACCTTACGCCGACCTCAGTGCTCATTTTTGAACGTAATCTCTACGCTAACAACCGCATTGCGGTGCGGTTTCAATCGGTCGACGCAACACTTTAGTCTTTTTGGAAAGATGGAGTGTACCTCGGGAAGTATAGGCCAAAAACTGCTTCAGATTTGCCTACACCTTGCCATTCTGGGAGAAATCCTTCGAAAAATCGTCAATCATCCGAAAAAAATCGAAGCCAGAACTGAACCCATGCCGACGGAAATCAGTATTCCTGCCAGATCAAGCGGCGCGCCTGCGCGAAGCATATCGACGCGCGTGACCGACGGACTTGCGAAGATTATCGCGTTGGGCGGCGTCGCAACCGGAAGCATGAACCCGATGGAGGCCGACAAAGCGACGGGCAACATGAAGGTCACTGGGTCGATATTCAGAGACGCCGCCACCGCGCCGGCAATCGGAAGAAAAATTGCCGCCATCGCCGTGTTGCTAGCCAGCTCGCCGATAAAGACGATGAGCGCAGCAAAGATCAGAAGCAACAAAAGTTCGGGCAGGTAATCAAGCGTCTCGATTTTCGCTCCGATCCATGCAGCGAGGCCAGTCTGATCGAGGATGCCCGCTAGTGCCAGCCCACCACCGAACAGGATAAGCACATCCCAGCGCAGCGTCAGGGCGCTTTGCCAGTCGAGCAAACGCTCACCATCGCCGCTGGGAATGAGAAAGAGGGCAACTGCGGCCAGCATAGCAATTCCAGCATCCGTGAGTGCGAGTGTTGGGAACACTGCCTCGAGCACCGGACGGAAAACCCACGCCAGAGCCGTCAGTCCGGCAATGAACCCCACGCGGCGTTCTGAAACACGCATCGTCTCGAGGCGTCCGCCAATCGGTATCTTTAGGTTTTCAGGCTGCAGTTGCGGTGTTAGCCGGGTGAGGACCAGCCACGCTACAACCAGCAAGATTATCGCCGTCGGCACGCCGACGGCTGCCCATTGAGCAAACCCAACCTCTATCCCATAGGCGGTACTTAGATGCGCAGCAAAGATTGCGTTTGGAGGCGTTCCAATTAACGAACCCATACCTCCGATCGTGGCGGCAAAGGCAACGCCAAGCATCAGGGCGGTGCCGAACTCAGGGCGCTCAGTCTGTGAGGCGGCTATCGCCGCAGCTATCGGGGCGACTACCATCGCGGACGCCGTATTGCTGATCCAGAGGCTTAGAAACGCCGTTGTTAGCATGATGGCAGCAAGAATGCGGTCGGGACGTTTCCCGGCGATACCGAGAAGCGTGAACGCTAGCCGCCGGTGCAGCCCTGATTTTTCTATCGCTTTCGCTAGTAGGAACCCACCGAGAAAAAGAATAATGAGCGGATGGCCAAATGAAACGGCAATCTCGCCGAAATCTGCGATCCCTAATAGGGGAGCCACGGCGAGTGGCAGGAGCGCTGTTGCGGCGAGCGGTAATGCTTCGGTCAACCACCAAAGCGCCATGGTGAGCGCAAGACCCGATGCCAGCCATGCTGCATCAGGGATCCCATTGGGAGTCGACAGAAAGATCGGCGCAACCAAAAATAGAAATCCTGCAACAATAGCCGTGAACCTTAACTCCATGTTTACACCTTAGCCGCGCTGATCTTTGAAAACAGTCTCTCCATTAATATCCATAAAATAGGCCACATGTACCAAAAGCCGTCGCAGAACTGCCAGGCGGCGCTTGGATGCTTCGCGCTGCCAACGATTCCAAATCTCTGACTTCTGCTTGTCCGGAAAAAAATACTCGGCTACGATACTTCATGCCTTACACTTCATCTTTCCAAAAAAGACTAAAGTGTTGCGTCGGCCGATTGAAACCGCAGGACAAACCGGCCTTACGCGGTTGTGGCAAAGTTGAGCGCATTTCCCAAAAGTTAGCTTTTCAGTTGGGGGAGGGGCCCCTTTTTGTGACCTCTGACTTGACCTGAGTCATTCCGGCTGAGTGAATATCGTGAAACTACCCATCAACTGGAACCTACCGGGGCAACATAATTGCGCGCTGGCGTTTTTGGAGATTGTTATGTGGAAGATAGCTTTTCTGATCCTGTGCCTGTTGCTGCCGACGCTTGCTACGGCGCAGGACGACCCTGAATTCCTAAAACTGGGCGGTGACCTATATGGCGGAGGGAGCGCTGTGGTGGTAACCGACGCGGCGGCCCACGACGTGTTTCTTGGTGCGCAAGATACCACGTTGGCCGGGCCGATCACCGGTTCCGCGCATATGGTTGGGCAGAATGTAATACTTGCCCAACCGGTGGCGGGCAATGCCTATGCCGCCGGGCAGACCGTCACGCTAAGCGGGGCCGTAGCCGGCAGTGCAACGCTGGCTGGTCAAACGGTGACTATTGGCAATATTGGGCGGAATCTGCGGGCCTTTGGCCAATCAGTTGCGGTGAACGGCACCGTCGGTGGCGCGGCCTTAATTGCTGCGCAATCGGTGACATTCAACAACGCCATCACCGGGGATGTCGCTGTGAACGCCGAGATGATCAACTTTGGTCCGGCAGCCAAAATCGATGGCACACTGACGATATATCATTCCGATCCGGCCTCAATCGACGTTCCCAATGAGGTCGTGCCCGCGGCACGGATAGCGCGCAAAACCGTCGAGGAATGGTCCAAGGATGCCCCAACGTCTATCGGCGTCAGCCGCCAGACCATTTGGCGCGGATTATTGTCGACCATCGTGACTGTGACGGTGCTCGCCGCACTTCTTGCTGCGCTGATCCCCGCAAAACTGTCGCAGATGCGCGCCACGTTCCTTGCCCGGCCACTTCGGTCATTTTGGTTCGGCTTTTTAACATTATCAGCTGCCATCGGAACCTCTGTGGTTCTGGCGATGAGCTTGATCGGCCTGTTGGCCATGCCATTGTCGATTGTTCTGGCTATAATAATTGGGTTTGTAGGCTACATCGTCGGCGCCTATGCGCTGGGCGTCGGACTGCTAAGCCTGATTGGCCGGGCCGATCCGGGCACTTGGATTGAACGAGCGCTCGCCGCTGCGGTGGGCGCAGTCGTCATTGCCGGCATTGGCCTTGTTCCATTCGTGGGTTGGCTTGTGGTGCTGGCAGTTACGCTGACGGGCGTTGGCGCGCTTTGCATCGTGTTTTTCCGTCCGCGGTTTTACTCAGAGGCCGCACCAGCCGCCTAGCGAACTAAGGGGGGAAGCGGGCCCACAGCAGCCTACGCTGCACCTAGTATCAAGACCCACTTTTAGGGACAAACCGGCCTGATGCATTTGCAGCGAACATTGCTACGACACACCGGTCGAAGCAGTGACCGAGTTGCGGCAGTGCAGCACAATTCCCCCAAACCGGCCGCTCACTGAGCGCCAAATGGCCAATTTCCAATCCGGCCGTTCGCTGCGGCAGTGCCCGATGTCTCACATGCGGGACAAGGCGGACAAACAAGTCCGCCGCACTGGATCTGATATTGATTGACGCTGCGACACCCGATCAGGCGACGTGTTCGGCTTGCGGCTTTCGCGCTACGATCAATGTGCTCGCAATGAGGTGTTCAAGCAAACTTTTTAGATAGTTTTGGCGCCGCACAACGAAATCCGGGCCAAGAACCACTTCGTTCGCCTGAACCTGCCCAACCAATGGCGTCTTGCCCGACAACTTCATCCGATTTGCCAGTACCAGATGAGCGTTGGTCTCGTCCTCGACGGTTAAGACTTCAAATCCTGCGCTCGACAGGTGATGGCACAACGTGTCGCTGGTATCGACATGGGAGCCATCGGCGGTCAGCGACCAAGGCAGCGGGTAATGTGGCACTCCGGATCGTGACGTGACTTCGGTCCAGATCAGGGTGGCGCCAGGCTTGAGAACACGGAAACACTCCGCAAGTACAGCCGGCTTGTCAGGGAGATTCATACCTACATAAAGACAATAGGCGTGATCGAACGTGTTGGCCTTGAACTGTATCGACGCGGCATCGGCCAGTACGAAATTCGCCTGATCGCTCATGCCGCAAAAGCTAGTCAACTCGTTGGCGAAAATGACGAAATCGGGTGTCAGTTCAATGCCGGTCACACGGCAGCCGAGCATGCTCGCGAAGTAACCCGCCGGTCCGCCAATCCCGGAACCTATATCCAGCAGATGCGCGCCTATTTCCGGGTTCAATCTTGCAGAGTGTTCCTTGGTCGCGAACAGTTCCCGTCCGTGCAACTGATCGAAAGGAAAAAGCAGACTTGCAGTCAGCGCCACGCCATCGCTTTCTGACCATGGGATGGCGGCAAGAATGCGCGCGACGATTTCGTTGGAACCATAGTGCTTATGAACAGGCATCACACATTTGATGGAACCTTTTTGTGGCGCCGGAACATCGGTCGCGGACATGGCGAACATCCAGAACATCACGGCCGTACCCAAGACGATCAAAATGGAACCCTGAGGCGCCAATGTTCCACTGCCGCGGCTGTCGATATCGAACTTGCCCGCTACAAGCACCGCAGTGCCGATCTGGAAAAGTGCGAATTGCGGCCAAGCCAGCCTGCTGAGCAGAAGACTGGGCCAGCCCCGGTAGATGAGTCCGAAAAGCACCTAAATCACGAACCCAAGCAGGTTCGTATGGGCGTGGGAATTGGCAAACTGAAGCTGGCCAGTGATGCTCAGGTAGAGTCCAAAAACCATGCCCAGAACCAACCAGACGAAACCCACAATTAAATAGAGACGATCCATCTTCACAACCTTGCACTCCATTAAATAAAGCCGGCCGCTGGTCACGCTACAAGGTACGTGGTCAGACAGTTTAGAAACCGTTGCGCCAAGGAGATATGCAGCTTGGATCCGCGCGTTGTCGCGCCAAGTCCCATAACACTCCCTGGAACCACTAAGAATGGGCAGAAAACTTACTTGGCTAGCTATCTCCCTAATGGAAAATGGGGAGCTAGCGATGCACAACCAATAATCGGGATAATACTAGCGGTTAAGGGTGCGCAAGATTAGCAAAAATCCGATCCCTATATTCCGCCAGATATATCCGCAGCCAAGGCGTGAATTTCTCAGGCGTTTTGGCAACGGCTTGTGAAAGCGCCGAAAGCTCGACCCACTCTACGGCCTGAACTTCGTCGGGGTTAAGTAGCGTCGCCAAATCCGCAGTGGCTTCGGCAAGGTAAATATCAACCACTTCATGCTCGATCAGCCCGCCGCCCACCTTTGCGCGATACTCAACCCGATCACGGTGGAAAGGCGACAAACCTTCGATCCCCAGCTCTTCACGAAGCCGCCGAACAGCGCAGGCGAGGGGGTCTTCATCCCAGTCAGGATGCGTGCAACACGAGTTCGCCCAAAGCCCTGGAGTGTGGTATTTGACCAGCGCCCGCTGTTGGATCAGTACGCGTGAACCATTCATTACAAAGACACTGACTGCCTTATGCTTCAGCCCCTTTTGATGAACTTCCAGCTTTTCGACTGGGGTCAGAACGCCGTCGACCCAGGCCGGTATCATGCCTGTCATGCATATGTCTCAGGGATAGGCCGCATCAGATGCGCGACGTTCTTTATGCCAATCTTGATGTGCACCAGGGGCCGCTTCGACATGAGTTTCTTGTTGTGAGTTCGCGCTGAAGCGCAATTTCTGTTTGGTCAGTTTATCTGAATGATTGCTCTCTTTCCATCAGTTTTGTCTGGAGGACCTCTGCGGGCGTTTGATACCCCAGACACTTGCGCAGTGTTGCATTGAGGCGGTCGCAGATCGACCTCAAATATCGATCTGTGAACGCCGTGGTATCAGCTTTGCGCGGCAAGTAGCGGCGCAGGCGGTTGTTGGTGTTTTCGACGGTTCCCTTTTGCCAAGGTGACTGAGGGTCGCAGAACCAATGGTTCAACTCCAATCCTGCTTGATCAACAGGGAAGTGTGACACTTCTTGCAGATGTGAGACATTCTAACTTTGCGGCCACAATTAATGTCAACGCCATTCAGAAATGTCACCGATTGCGCAAAGTAGAAATGTCACCAAAGGCGCTGACGGTAGCAAGGCTTAGCGACCCGGAGACTTCATATATCGCAGGGTTGATGAGCCTTGCGGGTGTGGTTCATTCCGCAGCTTTCGACGCAATTTCAGCCTGTGCTTTGGCTCTTCTAGCTAGCTTAGAGTTCCAGCCATCATTGCGGCGCCCGGTTGGTTCGTAGCGGGTCTTTTGCTTGCCAGCTCGCCGTTTCTTTGGCGCCGCTTTGTCCTGTTCAGCTTTGATATATTCCAAGACTGCGCTGAGATGTTTGTTCTCGGTGATCGCGGCATGGGTTACGCGTTGATCTTTGTCGAAGACAGAGTAGGGGATAGAGACACCCTTCCAACGCACTTCAAATTGTCCATCCGGGAAAGCAAAGGTGTCCACGTATTTGCCAGGCAAGCCGCGTGTCATGTCATTCTCAGCCAGGATGATCCGTTTGCGCTCATAGGAGAATGCAAGTTGCGCACCAACAAGCCGTTCATCCCGGAAACAGAAGACATCCCGCAGCCGGTCAGGTTCGATGTTCATGGGTCTATGCAGGTTGTCCGAGCGGCGCGGCGCCTTTGCAAACTTGGCGTTGTAGCGTTCTGTGAAGCTGGGCAGGAACGCGTTGGCAGCTTCCATATCACAGATACCTGCGAGCCTGAGTTCTTTGACCAGGCGATCCTGAAGCGTGCGATTGGCGCGTTCGACACGGCCTTTGGCCTGTGAAGAGTTTGCGCATAGAATCTCGATGTTTAGCTCATTCAAAGCACGCCCAAACTGGGTCATTCCGTGTCCGGATTTTGCGGATTGGTTGGCCACACGGAATACCGTGTGCTTGTCGGAATAGAAGGCGACCGGCCGACCATGTGCGGTCAGATATAAGTCCAAGGCTTCGAAGTAGCTGAAGGTGCTCTCAGATGTCACAAACCGCAGCTGCATCAACGTACTGGTCGCATCATCAATGAACACAAGAAGGGTGCAGGCGGGGCCGCGATCCTCAAACCAGTGATGATCTGAGCCGTCGATCTGAATGAGTTCGCCCAGACATTCCCGCCGCAATCTCGGCTGATGAAATGTTCGCCGTTGTTTGCGAGACAACCAGATACCATCGTCCTGCATCCACTTGCGCAGTGTCTCGCGGGACACTTTGAACCCGTGGTGGTCTGCCAACATCTCAGCCGCCAATGTGGGCCCGAAATCGGCGTAGGTCTCTTTGATCAACGTCAGCGCATAGTCACGTTTGGCATGATGGATTTGATTGTTAGGAACCTTGCCCCGAGACTGATGCCGGATCGCCGAGGCCCCATCCACGCGATACCGCTTCAACAGCCTGAACACTTGCCTGCGCGTCAGGTCCAACAGGTTCGCAGCGCTCTCTACCGTCACCTTGCCATCATCAACTTGCGCCAAAACCTCTATGCGATTTAGCTCGCGCTCGCTCATCATTACCCATCCCATGCTCAATCTCCCTCAACTCGTTTGATGGAGAGAGTGACATTTCTGCTTTGCACAGGGGTGACATTATCGCTTTGCGGCTACA
>NZ_CALJXO010000025.1:0-49277 GCF_937988555.1 uncultured Boseongicola sp.
ATTACCTCAGGCAAGGACACATTCGCCGGTGGAATGGACCTCAAAACGCTTGCCACAATCAAAGCCGAAGGCGGCGACACCCCCGCACCTGCCCTGTTTGACTTCATCATGAACGGCCACCGCATCCTGCGCAAAATTGAACGCGCTGGGATGGAGCCGAAGACCAATAAGGGTGGCAAGCCAATAGCGTGCGCTATTGCGGGCCTCTGCGCCGGGATCGGCACCGAGATCGCGCTGGCGTGCCATCGCCGCTTCATGGCCGACACTCCGAAAGGCAAAATCGGCCTGCCTGAAATCCTTGTTGGACTCTTCCCGGGCGCGGGTGGCACCACACGCTATTCCCGCATGGTTGGCGCAATGAATGCGGCCCCTGTCCTCCTCGAAGGCAAAATGCTCGACCCCAAAAAAGCCAAATCCGCGCAACTGATTGACGAGGTCGTCCCCGCCGAAGACCTCCTTGCAAGTGCCAAAGCCTGGGTTCTGTCGGCGACCAATGGCGAGATCGTTAAACCCTGGGACCAAAAGGGCTGGAAAATGCCCGGCGGCGCACCATACCACCCCGCAGGTTTCATGACCTTCGTCGGCGCGTCAGCGATGATCAACGGCAAAACCAAAGGCGTCTACCCCGCCGCAAAAGCCCTGCTGTCATCAATCTACGAAGGCGCGCTTGTGCCCTTTGACACCGCCCTGAAAATCGAAGCCCGCTGGTTCACCTCGATCCTGATGGACCCGACATCTTCGGCCATGATCCGCTCCCTCTTCCTCAACAAAGAGGCGCTGGAAAAAGGCGCAAACCGCCCCGATGTGGAGGATGAAAAAGTACAGAAGGTCGGTATTCTCGGCGCAGGCATGATGGGTGCAGGCATCGCCTATGTCTCGGCCAATGCCGGCATCGACGTCGTACTGATCGACCGCGAACAGGACGCCGCCGACCGCGGAAAGGGCTATGCAGAAGGCATCCTCGACAAAGGCATCCAGCTCCGCAAAGTCACCGAGGACAAGAAGGTACAGGTCTTGGGCCGCATAACATCGACAACCGATCTGCAAGCACTGAAAGGCTGCGATCTGGTCGTCGAGGCCGTCTTCGAGGATCCGCGCGTCAAAGCCGAAATGACCAAAAAGGTCGAACCGATCATCGGCGACACAGCGATCTTCGCCACCAACACATCGACCCTGCCGATCACCGAGTTGGCCAAGGCCAGCGCACGACCAGAGCAATTCATCGGCATCCACTTTTTCTCGCCGGTCGACAAGATGCTGTTGGTCGAGATCATCAAGGGCGCGCGCACCGGTGATCGCGCCGTCGCCAAAGCGCTCGATTTCGTGCGCCAAATTCGCAAAACCCCGATCGTGGTCAACGACGCTCGCTTCTTTTACGCCAACCGCTGCATCCTGCCCTACGGCAAGGAAGGCATCCGCATGGTGGCTGAAGGCGTCGAACCAGCGCTTATCGAAAATGCAGCCAAACTGCTCGGCTTCCCCCTTGGGCCGCTGCAATTGACCGACGACACCACAATCACCCTCAACGCTTCCATCGCCCGCGCCACCAAGGCCGCGATCGGCGACGCCTACGCGGACCAGACCACCGACGAGGTCCTCTTCTGGCTCGAAGCCGAAGGCCGTCTGGGCCGCAAAGCCAAGGGCGGGTTTTATGCCTATGACGCGGCTGGCCGACGTGCAGGCACATGGGATGGTCTCCACGAAAAATACCCGCTTCTTAACGATCAACCCGATCTCGCCGACGTCCAGCACCGTTTGATGATGGCACAAGTGCTCGAAGCCGTCCGATCCTTCGAGGATGGCGTCCTCACCGACATCCGCGAAGGCGACGTCGGCGCGATCCTCGGCTGGGGCTTTGCCCCTTGGTCTGGCGGCCCGTTCTCTTGGCTCGACATGATCGGTGCTGCCAAAGCCGTCGAGATCTGTGACGCGCTTGAAGCAACCCACGGCCCACGCTTCAAAACCCCAGCGCTCCTGCGCGAGATCGCGAAAGCAGGCGACACCTTCTACGGCCGCTACGGTGGCGGAACCTCACCAAAAGCTGCCTGAGGGTTCAAGCCCTTCACCGCGTCAAAAATACCTCTGCGGGAGGCAGAAAATAAAACAAAAGGCCGCCCGGTTGGGCGGCCTTCCTTCGTCTTAACGCTCTGAAGAACCTTAGTTCTGAGCGTAATATTCGATCACCAGGTTCGGTTCCATCAACACTGGGTAAGGCACATCGCCAAGACCCGGTGTGCGCACGAACGACGCTGTCATTTTCGAGTGATCCACTTCAAGATAATCCGGAACATCACGCTCGGGCAGACCAGCGGCCTCCAGAACCAATGCCATTTGCTTGGAACGCTCACGCACTTCAATCACATCACCTTCCTTCACGCGGTAGGACGGTATATTGACGCGCTTGCCGTTCACCAGAACATGACCGTGGTTCACGAACTGACGGGCTGCAAACACAGTCGGCACGAACTTCGCACGGTACACAACCGCATCCAGACGGCGCTCAAGAAGACCGATTAGATTTTCGCCCGTGTCGCCCCGCACACGCGCAGCCTCGGTGAAGATACGCTTGAATTGCTTTTCAGTCAGATCGCCGTAATAGCCCTTCAGCTTCTGCTTCGCGCGCAGCTGCAAACCAAAGTCGGACAGTTTGCCCTTGCGGCGCTGACCGTGCTGGCCCGGGCCATACTCGCGACGGTTAACTGGGGATTTCGGACGACCCCAGATGTTTTCACCCATCCGACGGTCAATTTTGTACTTGGCAGACGTGCGTTTGGTCACGGCTGATCTCCTTCTTAGAGCGTCCCCATACAAGGGACTATGAAGGGCGTTGTCCTCTGGCATCCGGCAGTTTTTTGCGAACCGCTTGTGCCTGACAGGGAACCTCTTGCGAGGGCCACCAACACCAATGAAGTCCGCTGCTTAAAGCGGCACCACACCCCTGTCAATGCTCATAGAAAAAAGGTGTCGCGTCAGAACGGCCAGGCCACCTGAAACGTCCCCACAACCTGCCCCTCGGTCTGCGCCTCAAACTCTTCGCCAAGCCAGGCAAAACCGTAAAACACATCCCATGGATAGGCCCCGTAATGCACGCCCGCGCGCACCCGCGCGCGCACCTGCGTCAGCTCATAGCCAAGCGCCTTGGGCAGATAAATACTGTCCACCACCCGCGCCACATCCGCACCAATCACCACATTAAAGCCGGCATCACCGCCCCCAAGCCCGACCGGCACCCGGTGTCCGGTGGTCACGGCACGCACCATTTGATCACCACGCCCCAGGCGCCCGAACGTCACATCAAGCCCGGCCCGCAGAAAGTCCTCCATCCCGATTTGCGCCTCAACAAATGGCCGCACGCGCGCCGCGCCAACATCCCAGACCCGACCAATCTCACCGCTCAGATTAAGCCGCGCCGTATCTTCGATCTGGAAATCCTCCAACGTCGGCACCGTAAACCCCAACGCCTTGTGCAACTCCTGCTGCAAATCAAGCAGTCCCGTCTGCGGCCCCACAACCACCAGATCAAGGCCGCCGCGCACCTCAAAACCACTTGGCGCGCTATGGGAATGCACGCCAAACGCCAAAACGCCTGCATGCCGCCGATCGCTGGGGTCAGGCGCTTCCAAGTCCGAGGGCGTCAAAATGTCCGTGCGAAACCGAAACTCCAACAACTCTCCGAACCTCGTCGGAGCCGCCCCCTCCCAAGAAGACCCATAAAACGCGCCATACTGCACCGACGCGCTTTGCCACCGGTCCAGAAATTCCCCGATGGAATCGTTAGAAATCGCCAAAGACCAGCCGAGCCGCTCCCGCTCGCCCGCCTCAGCCACCCCGATGCCCAAGACCACCGCTGCCGCCGCCGCACTCAATCGCCAGAGATTGCCAAGACCCACGCCTCCTTTGCGGCGCCCGCGCGTCACACCCGCAGGCTGTCCGCCGCAATAGAATCACGCCAATCCCACTCCATCAACCCCGGAGAAATCCACATCAATCGCTGACATCGCGCAATTTATCCTTGCCGACCGTCCACGCGACCGCCAAATTCCTCTTCAAAGGAGACCAAGCATGTCCAGAAATCTTACACGCATCTGTGCCCTGATCCTCGGCGCCACAGCGCTTTCGGGCTGTGTCCCCGTCGCCATCGGCGCAGTCGGAGCCGTCGCCGCAGACTCAATCGCTGAAGATCGCGGCAACGACCTGTTTTAAGGCCAAGCCCTTACAATAAAATAGCCAGCACCACAGCCAGCCCGGTCAGCCCAAGCATCACCGAAGACGCCAGCTTCAGCTTCAAGATATCGCGCGCCAGAACGCCCGCGCCATAAGTCGTCGCTTTAAAGTCATCGGTCATATCAGATTTCAGGGCGTGAATGTCATCAAGCGCCGATCCGCCCGCCAATACACCATAGGCGGTCACCGTCAGCGTCAGCACCATAAGCGGTGCGGAGTAATCACCCGGTCCGAAATGAAGCGCCGCTCCGATCACCGCGAAAGCAAATATGACAGTACGCATAATACCGGAATACTCAGCAGTGCGTGCGTGAACGATCGTCTGGCGAAGCTCTGGTGACATGGCAAACATCCCCTTCCTGTTTTGAGGGGACTGTGCGGAGTTTTCCCGCCGCTGTCTATGTTAGCGTTGCTTGGCGGCCTTAGGCGTCAGGCATCCGTGCTGCGATTGCGACGCAGCGTGCGCACCATCAGCTTATACAACAAAATTACGCCCGAGGTGTAACCAAGGACCAAAACCGCCCATCCGGCGGTCGTAAGGCTCATAACAACTTCCATAATATCATCCCTAAAAACGATGTTCGGAGATTGTGTGGCCGAGGATTGTGGTCAGGATTTGACGGAAGTGTGGGGAGAATGGGGTTGGTTCTATTCTCCGCTCACACCACGCACGCTTAGCTCTCGTCGCTCCGTTTTTTCAGAGTGCGCGACACCACAAGATATAATAGTGCAACGCCACACAGAACGCCCGCTACCGCGATGCCAGAGCTGGTCGAAAAGGTATTCATAAGAGCAGTCATATCAAGATCTCTTTCATGTCAGGTCTGGTAATCTCTAACGCGAGACTGTGGCGGGAATGTGGTGTGAGACGAATGCGCGCCGCCGCGGCCCTCTGCGAAAGGGGCCCCGACGCATGTACCATTGCGACGCCCAGGCCTCTATTTCACCCCCGTCTGGGTTTCCTTCGCAATGTACCAAGAAAGAGGGAGCGCGGCGAGAAAGCCAACGGCGCCCGAGATGACAAGCGCCTGGGCCGTGTCAAACCCAAGCGTCAAAGCCGCAATACTAGCGGACCCAGCAAGTGTGGTGCCGACGAAGATATGAATGGCGAGCGTAAGAAAGAGCATTCGGGCCGCCATAGGATGGGGTATCGGGAGAGTTCCTGAGTTTGAGAGGTAGGGCCTTGATGCATGCCAGGTTTGGGTTGTCTTTGGGCGGATACCTAGTGGCTGGCACCCGACCCTTAAGCGCGGCTCAGGCGAGTTGGGTGAACTCACAAAACGCTTGCTTTCCATCGGGATAACTAAGCGTCGGGACGTTCGATCACGTCATGAACAGTCACTATCGAGTATGGCACGGCCCTATTTCCCGAATATTAAGCCTAACCATCTACATTTAACCCGTTTTAGTAGATATTTTCGTCGTATCCTGCGATCCCATGTTTGATACGTGGCAAAGCGAGTTCGGCACCATAAGTGATGGCCGGCGATTTTTCCGATACCAGATGTATCAGAACTCTTTCGCCTGACCTCCCAAGCCATTTCTTGTGGTGGAAGGGGCGTAAATTCCAGATTGCTCCTCAGCACTTCTTGGCGTCAACTGGCTGTCTTCGAAAATAGGCTAAGGATAATTGTATGCCCGGATGGGTCACGCTTGATTGCAATGGCACACCGCATTGCCGTCATGAAAACGGCTTCGCTTGCTATGCCGGCAAATTTTATCTGTTTGGGGGAAGACGGATCCAACCGGTGGATATATTCGATCCCGAAACCAACACCTGGACACATGGCGCGCCGCCACCGATCGAAATTCATCACTTTCAGCCAGTAATCGTGGGTCATCAAATTTGGCTCCTAGGCACAATGACAGGGTTGTTTCCGCGGGAAACACCTCTGGAGACCGTTTACATCTATGACCCCGAGGCCGATCGCTGGCTAGAGGGGCCTGAAATACCACAGGCGCGACGGCGCGGTGCATCGGGCTGTGCCCTGCATAGTGATGGCTGGATTTATGTCGTAGGTGGCATTGTGGACGGGCATCACGCAGACACCCAAGCCTGGTTTGACCGGATTAATCCCGAGACCGGCGAGTGGCAAATCTTGCCAGACGCGCCCAAAAAGCGCGACCATGCGCCCTGCGCGATTGTCGGCGACAATCTTTTTTTCTTCGGAGGGCGCGAGACAGGCCGCCACAACGGTACGGATTACAACGCACTGTTTTTTGCTACGATCGGGGATGTTGATGTGTTCAATTTCGCCACAAAGGAATAGTCAGTCCATGCCGAGCAATTGCCTGTGCAGACTGCAGCAGGCGGAACCGGCGTCTTAAACGGAAAGATCCATTACGTGGGCGGCGAAGCGGGCCGGATGGAAGCCTTTAGTGAGATGCAAATCTTTGAGCCAACAGCGGGTAAATGGTCGATGGGAGCGCCGCTCAATCGCGCGCGACATGGCACCAATTGCTGCGTGCATGATGGAAAATTATGGATCGCGGCAGGCAGCGGCGCTAGGGGCGGTGAACCTGAACTAACGAGCATCGAAGTCATTGCGATTGGGTGAGTGGCAGGCCCTGACCAAAAGAGGCTCCAAGCCGACATCCTGCACACCATTTTCGGGTAGTCTTGATTGACTGGTCAAAGTAGAATGATGTCGGGCGAGCCTTGAGGTATCTCTAAGGGCTGTGTTTAGTCATATGCGGACCCTATGAAGACGCCCCGCTCCGGCAAAACCGGTTTTCAAAAACAAAGACAACAATTTGAAGAGTCAAAGACATGCGCCAAGACTTCGCGAGCTATCCCAGTCTTTCGGGAAAAACAGTGTTCATTTCTGGCGGTGCCTCTGGGATTGGGGCAGAAATAGTTGCGGCCTTCGCTTCGCAAGGAAGCCGGGTTGGCTTCCTGGATATAGACCAAAAGGCCAGCGCCGCGCTTACGGACGCAACCCCCGGCGATATCACTTACGAGATATGCGATCTCAAGGATGTTGATGCGCTGCGCTCCGGCCTCGGCAATCTTAAATCGCGGATCGGCCCTGCTTCCGTCCTTATCAACAACGCCGCCCGTGACGATCGCCATGACTGGGCTGATGTGACGCCCGACATTTGGGACGAGCGGATGCATACCAACCTTCGGCACATGTTCTTTTCGATTCAGGCGGTGGCGCCCGATATGATAGCAGCCGGCGGCGGTTCAATCATCAACATGGGTTCAAATTCCTGGTGGGAGGCCGGTGGCGGGTTTCCTGCATATGCGACTGCCAAAGCTGCGGTCCACGGGCTGACCCGCACAATGGCGCGCGATCTGGGCCAACACCGTATCCGCGTGAATACCGTGGTCCCTGGTTGGATCATGACCGAGCGTCAAAAGACACTCTGGGCGACACCGGAAGCGCTGGAAAAACATCAAGACCGTCAATGTCTGCCCGACCTGATCGATCCGGTCTACGTTGCCCGCATGGTGCTCTTTCTTGCATCGGCCGATGCTGCAATGTGCTCTGCAAACAACTACATGGTCGAGGCTGGATCAATCTGAACACCCGCTATTGGCGAAAGTCTCAACGGATCAACGCAACACTTTAGTCTTTTAGGAAAGATGGAGCGTAGACCAAGGCCTATCCTCGCCAGCCATCTGCGCTTTGAGCGCAGTCTGGACGTTGCAAAAGAACTTCTGAACCAGTCCAGCGCGTCGCGTCGCGTGCTCTAGCCATCCATCTTCAGCGCATTGATAAATGCTTCCTGCGGGATCTCCACTTTTCCGAATTGCCGCATCTTCTTCTTACCAGCCTTCTGCTTATCCAGCAGCTTCCGCTTACGCGATGCATCGCCACCGTAACACTTCGCCGTTACGTCTTTGCGCATCGCTGAAAGCGTTTCGCGGGCAATCACCCGGCCACCAATCGCCGCCTGGATTGGGATTTTGAACATGTGGCGGGGGATCAGCTCTTTCAACTTTTCCACCATCGCCCGGCCCCGCATATCCGCCCGGTCCCGGTGCACCATCATCGAAAGCGCATCCACAGGCTCGTCGTTCACAAGGATCGACATCTTCACCAAAGCGTCCTCGGTATAGCCAAGCATCTGGTAGTCAAACGACGCATAGCCCTTCGTCACAGACTTCAGCCGGTCATAGAAATCAAACACCACCTCGTTGAGCGGCAGATCATACACCACCATCGCACGGCTGCCCGCATAGGTCAGATCCATCTGAACCCCGCGCCGATCCTGACACAGCTTCAGAATGTCCCCAAGGTATTCGTCCGGCACCAAAATCGTCGCCTTAATGCGAGGCTCCTCGATGTGCTCAACGTAGGTCATATCCGGCATATCGGCAGGGTTATGCAGCTCAACCATCGTGCCGTCGCGCATGAAGACGTTGTAAATCACGCTTGGCGCCGTGGTGATCAGGTCAATGTCATACTCCCGCTCGATCCGGTCGCGGATCACCTCAAGGTGCAAAAGTCCCAGGAATCCGCACCGAAAGCCAAAGCCAAGAGCCGCAGACGTTTCCATCTCAAACGTGAACGACGCGTCATTCAGCGCAAGCTTATCAATCGCGTCGCGCAGGTCCTCGAAGTCGTTCGTATCCACCGGGAACAACCCACAGAACACCACCGGCACCGACGGCGCAAAGCCCGGCAAAGCCTCGGCCGTTGGCTTTTTCTCGTGGGTGATCGTATCGCCAACCTTGGTGTCGCGCACCTGCTTGATCGACGCGGTGAAAATCCCGATCTCGCCCGGTCCAAGCTCTGCGATGTCAACCATCTGCGGCTTCAGCACCGACAGCTTGTCGATCCCGTATTTCGCGCCGGTCTGCATCATCTTGATCTGATCGCCTTTGCGGACCAATCCGTCAATCACCCGGATCATCACCACAACGCCCAGATAGGCGTCATACCAGCTATCGACCAGCATCGCCTTCAAAGGCGCATCGCGGTCGCCCTTCGGGGCCGGAAGCCGCGCCACAATCGCCTCAAGCACTTCCGGGATACCGACGCCCGTCTTTGCCGAGATTTGCACTGCATTCGATGCATCAATCCCGATCACGTCCTCAATCTGCTCCGACACGCGATCAACATCCGCCGCAGGCAGGTCGATCTTATTGAGAACCGGCACGATCTCGTGGCCTGCATCAATCGCCTGATACACATTCGCCAGCGTCTGCGCCTCGAACCCCTGAGAGGCATCAACCACAAGCAAAGACCCCTCAACCGCCTGCATCGACCGCGACACTTCATAGGCAAAGTCCACGTGCCCCGGCGTGTCGATCAGGTTCAAGATATAGGTGATACCATCCTTCGCCGGATACTCGATCCGCACGGTGTTCGCCTTGATCGTGATCCCACGCTCGCGCTCGATGTCCATGCTATCAAGCATCTGAGCTTTCATATCGCGTTGCGCGACAGTGCCCGTCAGCTGGATAAGCCGGTCCGCCAAAGTGGATTTTCCGTGGTCAATATGGGCCACGATCGAGAAGTTACGGATATGTGCGAGATCGGTCATAACGCTGATATGTAGGGGTTTGATGAGGTTGGCAAGTAGCGGCATTTGGCCCGCCGTCGCCTACGTCACCGTCACCTCTGGAATCGCAAGGTCATTGCTCCCCTCATGGGTGCAGACCGGCGGGTAAAACCTCTGTCGAACCCAGATGTTCTACCCGCCAAATGCAACGTTTCGCGTATCAAGAAAGCTGTCCATATCAAGCACGTCGATGCACTTTACGCCGCCCACCGGCGCGCTCCAGAACGCCGAGTGGCTGTAGCTCGACACAAAAACACACCCGTGCCATCAGGCGACACCGCCATATTGAACAACCGCCAACAGTCTTGACCGCACGACGTCCCGCCACACAATCGACGTTCGTTCACAGTGTGGATCAGAAACACATCTTTCGACTTCACCAGAAGCACCAGAAGCACCAGAAGCACCAGAAGCACCAGAAGCACCAGAAGCATATCGGGATTGGCCGTCGGCGCAATCATCCCAACCTCTTCGTCTTCGGCAAATCCCTATACCAGAGCGGAGGCCTCTCCCGTCTGTACATCGTAGAAAAGGAAAGGCTGCGGTTCGTTCGGTGGACCGCCAGGGGAATAAACATCCCCCCTCTCCATCCACGTGAAATACCTAAGGAACACGCGCCGAATGGCCCATGCCGTGAAAAATCCCATGCGCAAGTCGTACCGAAGCAGTCCGCCATGCCCCCCAGGTCATCAGGTACAACACGTCTGCAAAGTCAGGCTGCAGCCCCATTCCTTTGATCCCAAGCTGTTGGACCACAACGCCGCTGCCCGGACCGACCTTGCGGGTGCTCGCAATCGAAAACGGCGCGGCCAAACGTACGTCGGGAATTTCTTCGATCCTCGGATCAAGCGCATAAACGTGGGCGCCGCGATCTCTCTTTGGTCGGCCCGACCCCATGGTCGCAAAGTAGATCAGTCCATCCGAAGCCTTTTGCAGGAAAGTGTGGACTTTGTAGTGGCTCTCGCCGTTCCGCCAATTGCCGGCGGCCGTAGAAACCAACTTCAGATCCCCCAAAAGCCGTATCCGGTCTGTACCCGGATCCAGCGCGAAAATTGCAACATTTCCCGCAACCTCATCATGGTTAGAAACGGCAATATAAACCGTGCCATCGTCCCCTTGCCCCATGCCCGACCATACCGGGGGGAAGCGCAAAACCGGGCAGCAAAGGCCCGACCGCTTGCGTCTCGTCTACCGTGAAATGGATGAGGCGTGCGCTTGGCTCGCCCGAAGCCGCGAGAAATGCGACCTACAACAACCCCAATGGCCCAGACGCCCGATTAACACGCTTACTGACGCCCTAGAAAGCCCACACAATTGCCCGAAAAACCCAAGCAAAGGGCTCAAGTGAACCCCTCCAGCTAAATCCCCCTACGATCCTTTTCTTTCGTGGTCTAACGGCTCAAGTAAACCGGCTCACATAGTTCTCCAACCGTTCCTGTCGTCCGGACTTCGGCCCCGGCGGAACGGCTTGCCCGCGTACCTCACTGTGGATGCTCCCCAAGTCACGTGATGCTAAATCATTGCCGTGCCAACCAGCATAACGCGCGCTCCGTGCGTTTTCGAGACCACCGTCTTCCAACATTGCATGAGCCGCCTTGAAACCACGCGCGCACACATCCATCGCGCCAACATGCGACAGGATCAGATCTTCAGGATCAAGCGACTGGCGCCGCAACTTCGCATCAAAGTTCGTTCCACCTGTCGTGAACCCACCGGCACGCAAAACCTCGTAGTACGCCAGCGCAACCTCACGCGGATTATCAGGGAACTGATCCGTATCCCATCCCGACTGATAGTCATTGCGGTTCATGTCAATCGACCCGAAGATCCCCAAAGCCGACGCCATCGCAAGCTCGTGCTCAAAACTGTGCCCCGCCAAAATCGCATGCCCCTGCTCAAGGTTAACCTGAACTTCCTTTTCCAGCCCGTACTCTTTCAGGAACCCATAAACCGTGGCCACATCGTAATCGTATTGATGCTTTGTCGGCTCCTGCGGCTTTGGTTCAATCAATATTGCGCCCTTAAAACCGATCTTGTGCTTGTATTCGACGACACGGCTTAGAAACGCGCCAGCCTGCGCCCGCTCTTGCGCCAAATCCGTATTCAGCAGCGTCTCATATCCCTCACGACCGCCCCAAAGGACATAATTTTCGCCGCCCAGCGCCTTGGTCGCATCCATGCAGGATTTTACCGTCGCCGCCGAATAGGCATAGATGTCCGGATCCGGGTTCGTCGCCGCCCCAGACATGAAGCGCCTGTTTGAAAACAGGTTCGCCGTCCCCCAAAGAAGCTTTACCCCCGTCGCCTCCATTTTCGCCGCGAAGATGTCCGTGATCTCTTTCAGCCGGTCTTCACTTTCCGCAAAATTCGAACCCTCTGGGCGCACATCAGCATCGTGAAAACAAAAATAGGGTGTGCCGAGTATCTCGAACATCTCGAACGCGACGTCCGCCTTTAACCGCGCGCCCGCCATGTCATCGGAAAACCAGGGTCGCTCGAAAGTTTGCCCACCAAAAGGGTCCCCTCCGGGCCAGGCAAACGAATGCCAGTAAGCCACGGAAAATCGAAGATGATCCTCCATCCGCTTGCCCGCGACCATTTCATCGGCGTCGTAGTGATGAAAACAAAACTCATCGTCTGTCTCCAAATCCGCAAATTTTAGCTTCGAAATACCTTTGAAAAAGTCAGTCATGTCAGTCCCCTAATCGCATCTCGAGCCTCGGTATAGGCACGGTGGCCAGCATCAAACGCCTCAGTGAAGGCTGTATCAGGCTCAATCGTCCGCGCTATTTTTGGTTGGCCGGCAATTTCTGCGCCGGCTCCGGTTGCCGCCATCATGCCCAGCCTTGCAGCCCCAAACGCACCGCCGAAGTCGCGCGCAATTGGCAAATCGATTGGCCTATCAAGCGCTGTCGCTATCGCAGACAGCCAATACGCAGAATTACTCCCACCACCGACGGCAAGCAGCTGTTCGATTTGGGTTCCTGTTGCAGCCAATGCGTCCCGGCAATCGCGAAATGCAAATGCAACGCCCTCAAGGACAGCTCGCGTGGCCGCTTCGGTGTCAGTCGAATGCTCAAGCCCGATAAAGGCGCCACGAATGGCCGCGTCATTCAGGGGCGTGCGTTCACCGCCAAGGTAGGGCAGGAACCGGGTTTTCCCCGGAGGTTTCAGCGCCCCAAGCCCGCTTGTCAGATCAGCGCTCGATTTTCCGGTCAGGCCCGCAAACCAATTCAGCGCATCTGTGGCAGCAAGGATTACACCCATCTGATGCCATGTATCCGGCAATGCGTGACAGAATGTATGCACAGCCGTCGCCGGGTCAGGCTGATATCGGTCGTTGGCCGCGAACAAGACCCCAGATGTGCCGAGCGAGACAAACGCCTGCCCAGCCTTCACGACCCCAACACCAATTGCGGATGCGGCATTATCTCCACCGCCGCCTGCAACGACGACACCTTTTGGCAGCCCCCATCGCATCGCCAGTTCATCACGCAGTGTGCCAGACACCTGAGACCCTTCGACAAGGCGTGGCATGTGATCGCGCGACATTTCAGTCGCCGCAAGCAATGCGTCAGACCAATCACGCTTTCCTGTATCCAACCAGCTCGTCCCGGCCGCATCCGACATCTCAGCCACATGCTCGCCCGTCAGCCAAAGTCGCAGATAGTCCTTAGGCAATAGAACCTTCCGCATTTTTGCAAAAATTGAGGCTTCGTGCTCCCTCACCCAATCAACTTTGGGGGCCGTGAAGCCCGGGAACACAATATTCCCAGTGATGGCCCTAAACTGAGGATCGCTGTCAAGCCGGGCAGCTTCGATATGGCTGCGGGTGTCATTCCACAAAATACAGGGTCGCAACACCTGATCAGCACCATCCAACAACGTCGCGCCGTGCATGTGGCCCGATAGCCCGATGCCTCTAACCGCGCCAAGCCTGCCCCCTTCAGCGAGTGCCCCCAATACAGCTTCGCAGGCCCCAAGCCAGTCGGAAGGGGCCTGTTCGCTCCAGCCGCTATGGAGACGAGATGTATTCAGCGGCGCGCTTGCTTCAGCCAGGATCTCCTGATCATCGTCAATCAGGATCCCCTTCAGGCCAGAGGTTCCCAGATCTAGTCCGACGTACATTTAGGCAGCCTTTGCTGACGGCTTCCCAAGAATGATCATGCCAAGGATTTCCTCGTCAGTGACCTCGTCGACGTTGACGGTGCCAACCAATTTGCCGTTCTTCATAACTGACGCACGATCGCAAAGTTTCATCACATTGTGAATGTCATGCTCGATCAGGAAAATACCAAGCCCCTGCTTTTTCAGCTCTTCAATCAGCTCGGCCACCATTTGCGTCTCCTGTGGACCAAGTGCCGCCGTAGGCTCGTCCATGATCAAGATTTTGGCATTGAAATAAACCGCTCGAGCAATCGCAACTGATTGCCGTTGCCCACCAGAAAGCGCGGAGACCGGCACATTGAACTTTTGAAAGTTCGGATTGAGGCGATGCATGATCTTACGGGTCTCGGCCTCCATCTTGGACTCGTCCACGAACCCCATTGAATTGACCAGTTCACGCCCAAGAAACAGGTTTGATGCCGCATCAAGGTTATCGGCTAACGCGAGGGTCTGATAGATCGTCTCGATGTTTTGTGCACGTGCGTC
Source organism: uncultured Boseongicola sp. (assembly GCF_937988555.1). Classification (NCBI taxonomy): domain Bacteria; kingdom Pseudomonadati; phylum Pseudomonadota; class Alphaproteobacteria; order Rhodobacterales; family Paracoccaceae; genus Boseongicola; species uncultured Boseongicola sp. Next base: position 14,392 of record NZ_CALJXO010000025.1, read on the forward strand.
TCGCGGGTTTTTAATCTCAACCTTTTCGCCGTTGATAAAAACTTCGCCAGCATCGGCCTGATAGGCGCCTGAAAGGCACTTGATCAGGGTCGATTTTCCAGCCCCGTTGTGGCCCAGAAGGCCCACAACTTCACCGGCATGTAGATCGACGGTTACGTGGTCCACGGCTTTGATGCCGCCGAAAGAGATCGAAAAATTGCGCATTTCGACCAAAGGTGTTCCTGTATTGCTCATGGTGTTCCCCTTCACTTCGATTTGCTGCGATAAAGATTGTCGAGGTAGACGGCAAAAACCAGAACCATACCTACAACGATCTGCTGGATTGCAGTGTCAAACCCAATCAAGACCATGCCGGACTGCAAACTCTGCATCACCAGCGCGCCAAGAATGGCTCCGTAGATCGTTCCAACCCCGCCCGCCAACGACGTGCCGCCAATGACCGCTGCCGCAATCACATAAAGCTCGTCTAGCAGACCGAGTGCATTGGTTGCGGAATTCAGTCGCGCTGAGGCAACGACACCGGCCAGGCCGGCCAGCATCCCCATCAGTGCGAAAATCTTAAGGACCATCCAGCGGGTGTTGATCCCGGCCAGTGCTGCCGCCTCGGGATTGCCCCCGATGGCAAAAACGTAGCGCCCAAACCGCGTACGCGTCATCAGGATTGTCATCAGGATACCAACGACGATCAAGATCAATACCGGAATTGCAAAGCCGTGGCTGATGAACATGCCCTCTGCCGGAACTTCGATGTTATTCTTTGCCGCATATTGCTTGATGATGCCTCTCGGCCAGGGATAAGCGTTCACCAAAAGAACCGCGCCGAGGATCACGCCACACCCAAGCGCCCCAAGAAACGTTTCAGCCCACATTGGCCGCAGCTTGAAATCATGGTGGCGTCGGTTTTTTCGACCTGAGTAAAGCAACCACATCACACCCGCACACGCGAGAATTCCAACGATCCAGCTGCCTGTCGCTCCGATGGCTCCGTAGGGTCCGCCACCAAGAAGGGCGAAGGTCGGATCAACCGGGGATATCGTCTTACCACCAGCCGCCAAAAATGCGCTTCCGCGCCAGATCAGCAAACCACCAAGCGTGACGATAAAGGCCGGGATGCCGCGATAGGCAATCAACCAGCCGTGAAACGCTCCGATACAGGCCCCCAGCGTCATCCCAACAATCACTGTGACAATCCAGATTGCACCGTGACCAAGGCCTAAGTACTGAGGCAGAATTTCGACCTGCAAAATCCCCATAACCATCGCCGTCACACCGACAAGCGCGCCGACCGACAGATCAATGTTCCGCGTCACAATCACAAGAACCATGCCAGTCGCCATAATCCCAATAGAAGATGTCTGGACTGACAAATTCCACAAGTTTCGCGGTGTCAGAAAGAACCCCTCCCCATTCACAAGGACTCCATAAAAATGAAACCCAAACCAGATCAGCATCAGCGCACCGATCATGCCAAGAAGGCGGGTGTCAATTTCAGTCCCGCGCAGGAATCGGGCGATCGGACTTAGGTTCTGATCTTCGCTAGGGGTGTCGGAGGTGGTGGGCGGTGCGTCAGCCATAATCTATCCAGCCTGAGTTGTTGATTGTGTGGGGCTTGGCGCTGTGAAGAGCCGGAAGCCAAAGGAAACCTTGGTTCGTGCTGCAACAAGCAACTAAGTGATCAGAAAATCTCCGGCGTCAGCGCGATTGCTGACGCCGGAAATCGTCAAGCGATTATTCGCAAGCAGCAACGCCTGCTATTGCGCCTGCACATGCCGCCTCTTTCGAGATGTGGCCCGCATCGATTGCAACATTCAGTGTTTCGCGTGTGATTGGTGTCGGTGAAAGCAGGATAGCGTTCATTTCAACGCCGTTTGCTCCACCATCAAAAATCGACGCGCCTTCGATTGCACCCATGTCGGTACCTGCCGCAAGGGCCGCTGCGATTTCACCGGCTGCTTTACCCAGTTGACGCGCATCTTTCCAAACCGAAACGGTTTGCGTTCCACGCGCAACACGGTTGATCGCGGCATGGTCGCCATCTTGGCCACCCACTGGGATCACAAGACCCTGCGCCGCCAAAGCAGCCACAACACCACCAGCCATGCCGTCATTTTCAGACAGTACAGCATCAACGTTGTTGTTGTTTGCAGTCAGGATTTGCTCCATGTTTTTCTGAGCATTTTCTGGCTTCCAACCGTCGGAGAATGCTTCGCCAACGATTTTGATTTTGCCAGATGCAACGTCGTCACCGATGACTTCCATCATGCCTTCCAGCAGGAATGCTGCGTTTGGATCACCAGGATCGCCTTTGATGATCGCGTAATTACCGCCACCCTGAACGCCAACCACGGTTTCAGCGATGATGCTGCCCACGCCTTTGTTGTCAAATGTCAGGTAAAATGTGCGCGCATCTTCGATCAGACGGTCATAGCCAATAACCGGGATGCCTTCGTTTGCAGCTTTTTCGATTGCTGGGCCGATGGCGTCTTTGTCCCAAGCGTTGATGATAAGTGCATCAGCGCCTTGTGTGATCAGCGCTTCGATGTCTGTCAGCTGCTTTGCTGAAGACGACTGCGCGTCAGCCGAAATATATGTATCACCTGCGGCTTCGATCGCTGCGACCATAGCCGCTTCGTCGATTTTCCAGCGCTCTTCCTGAAAGCTGGCCCAGGAAACACCGATTTTTTTGCCCTCAGCGATGGCCGCTGAAGAAAATCCAGTGGCGGCGATAATCGCCAACAGAATTGCATTACGCATATTGTATCCTCCCAAATTTTTTTACCCCAACGCGGGGTGCTCGGCGGTATCCGCCGGAACAGTGGGATTTTGACACATTAAATTCATCTGTCAAATTTAATTTTGCCTTTGAGACAAAAAATGGCTAGTTTTTTGTCGATCTGGGGTTAGCATGCACGAATGGACTCCGAAAAGGCAACCAATTGGATCCAATTTAATTCAGAAGGTAAATTAATTGACTTTGGTTGAAAACTTAGACGCCAACCAGGCAGAATCGCTGGGATGTGGCCCGCTTCGCCCGCCGGGTGGAGTGAATGTCCGTTCGTTGCGTCAACAGATATTTGAATACGTGCGCGCCACAGGGCTAATTGCCCGCGTAGATGTGGCTAAAGACCTTGCAATAAGCCCCGGATCAGTAACCGCATTGACCGCCGAACTGATAGGCGAAGGGTTCATTCAGGAATCCACTGCCCCCCGACGCGACGCCGACAGCAGCCGGGGACGCCCGCCCGTCGCACTTGGTGTGCGCCCAGAGGCCGGGTACGTTGCCGGGATCAAGCTCTCCGATCAGGCCCATGCTGCCGTCATATTGGATTTTGCAGGCAACCGCGTTGCAGATGCGGTCATGCCCAGAAAAATCGTGCATCAAAGCTTCGCCCAAACCGTAGATGCCTCAGAAGCAGTGTTGATGAATGCACTGGAGCGATCCGGGCTAAGCCTGACTGATCTGAATTACGTAGGCCTTGGCATGCCCGGCGTGGTCGATAACGAAACCGGTATCGTCCTGTGGTCACCGCTTGTGTCAGAAAGAGACTTTCCAATGCAGGCCGCCCTTCAGGAACGCATCGGCCGACCAGTTGCAATTGATAACGACGCCAATTTGGTGACACTCGCCGAAATGTGGTTCGGCGCGGGCCGGGCCCTTTCTGACTTCGTGGTTGTTACTATTGAACACGGCATCGGTATGGGGCTGGTTCTGAACCACCGCCTCTATCGCGGCTCACAGGGGCTGGGAACGGAAATCGGCCATACCAAAGTGCAGTTGGACGGCGCGCTGTGCCGTTGCGGGCAACGCGGCTGCCTGGAGGCTTACGTGGCTGACTACGCGTTGGTACGCGAGGCTTCGACCGCGCTGAACTGGGATCGCCAGCGCGCGACTGAACCGCATATTATACTGGAAAGCCTTTATGATCATGCAAAGGCCGGAAATATCGCGGCGCAAACGATCTTTCACCGCGCAGGGCGCTATCTGGCGCTGGGTCTGGCCAATATAGTGAACCTGTTTGACCCCTCGCTCATCTTGCTGTCTGGCGAGAGGATGCAATACGACTACCTATATGCTGAAGAGGTATTGAACGAAATGGCAAATCTGACTCTGCTGTCAGGGCGCAAACCGCCAAAAGTCGAGATCCACGCCTGGGGCGATTTGCTATGGGCGCAAGGGGCCGCCGCGTTGGCGCTACAAGTCGCGACGGATGTCGCGATGGCCAGAAGCGGCGGATGATACGGAGCCTGGCAATATTGGCGGCGGCGTTTCCGATGCTGTTGAACGCCGGCGAACCGCGCTTCCTTGATCAGTCCGCCACTCTGCCCGGCACACATATTTATGGCGGCGACTGGGAGTTTTATGTCGGTGGCGGCACGGCGGTTTTCGATTGCAATGGCGACGACCGTCCCGATATTTTCGCGGCTGGTGGTCAGAACCCGGCATCACTGTGGGTCAATCAGATCGGACTTGACGGGTGGGCATTTTCACGCGGTCCGATCGAACCGATTACGGGCGTTAGCGGGGCCTACCCCTTGGACGTAGACGGCGACGGGATCATCGATCTCATGCTGCTGCGCGTCGGCGAAAACCGACTGTTGCGTGGGACGGGCGATTGCCGGTTTGAAGACTTCGACAGCGCGCTTGAATTCACCTCAGATAACCGCTGGTCCACCGCGTTTTCGGCCACTTGGGAGGGCGCCAACCAACTGCCCACCATGGCCATCGGCAACTATGTCGACCGATCTGATCCCGAGGGACCGTTTGAAGCCTGTGACGAGAATCAGCTCTACCGCCCCAATGGCAAAACCTACATGCCCGCCAAGCTCCTAACGCCCGGTTATTGCGCCCTGTCGATGCTATTTTCGGATTGGCAAGGTTCAGGTCAGGCCGGTCTGCGTGTCTCCAATGACCGCCACTATTACGTGCGCGGCGGCTCAGAACAGATGTGGGATATCGAACAGCTTCGCCTGCTCGGTCCAGAAGATGGCTGGACCCTCATCTCAATCTGGGGAATGGGCATAGCCAGTCAGGACATCACAGGCGATCGACGTCCTGACGTCGTGCTGACATCTATGGGCGATCAATTGATGCAGATCGCCACACCGGATGGGTATCAGGCCGCGCCGTTTGGCATTGGGACCTATGCGCATCGCCCGTTCATTGGTGATGATGGACGCCCGTCAACGGGATGGCACGCTGAATTCGGTGACGTGGACAACGACGGGCTGGCAGATTTATTCATCGCCAAAGGCAATGTCGATCAAATGCCGGGAAGTGCGATGAAAGACCCCAACAACCTGCTGATGCAATCCGCTGATGGCACCTTTCGGGAAGTAGCCGATGTGGCAGGCGTTGCAACCCTGGAACGCTCGCGCGGCGCCGCGCTGGCTGATTTTGATCGCGATGGACTACTTGACCTGGTGGTCGTGAACCGCCGAGCACCAATAGAACTTTACCGCAATGTCAGCGCTGCGACTGGTAATTGGGTGGGTGTGACACTGCACCAGAAGGCGGTGAATGGATTTGCAATCGGCAGCTGGATCGAATTGCGAAAGACCAATGAAACGATTGTAGTGAAAGAACTCACGATCGGCGGTGGTCATGCGGGCGGACAACTCGGGCCAGTACATTTCGGTTTGGGAAAAGCCGACGCGGCAGAAATTCGTGTAATCTGGCCCGATGGTGTAGCGTCCGATTGGGTGGATATCCCCGGCAATCAGTATCTGGATGTATGGCGCGACGGCACCAAATTGTCGCTCAGCGACAACTAGCGATCAATTGATAGCCCGCTTGGCACCGATTGAGGAATACCCAGACGACCCGCCACCGCCACCCCATCCGTCAGGTTTTGCAAGAACGCCAATATCTTCGCCAGATCCACATCTGACAGCGAAACAGGCTGCGTTGTAACGGCCTGCGAGATGGCCGCAACTTCGATTGGATCATCCAGTGCAATCCAATCGGCAGCCCCAGCGAGGTCGATCAAGTCAACCTGAGCACGGTCATAGTCTTCAAGCGCGCGTGCAGGCGCGACGTGCGACGCCAAAAACGCAACCAGACTTGCATAGGCCCCATCGTGACCATACGGCCCCGTCGCCGTTACGTTCCTCAGACTTGGGGTGCGAAATGCGTATGCATCCTCTGCGCGCCCGGTGACCCGCCTACGCCCCTCGTCACTTGCGCCAGCTTCAAATCTTGCCGCCTTGCCGGGACCGATTTGCGGCACGCCCATTGCGTGAAAATCGTGATCCGTCTGGAATGGCCCGGAGTGACATGTGGAACAGCCACCGTCGCCATAAAACAGCATCATCCCGTCCAGCGCATCCCCATTCAATGGCTCTTCGCCGCGCAAGTGCTGATCAAACCTACTGTCATCAGAACGCCATTCAAACGCAACGAACGCCGCTATGGCGTTAGAAATATCTGTAAATGCAATCTCACGCCCCGCAGCAATCTCGGGGTAAACCGAGCCAAAATTTTCATCGTAGGCTGGAATATCCGAAACCCGTTTCGCGATGATATCCCATGCCCCACCCGGTCCAGTGATGATGCCACGGCGCACCGCTTTGGAGACATCATTTTCACTATAGTGCCCAGCCATTTCGTCGCCGCTCAGCACCGGAAACATGGTTTGCGCAGACAACACCGATGCGAACCCCGTCATCATATCTTCGTCCAGCGGCGTGCGCAGGCCAGAAGGGCGGGTTGCATCAACTTCAATCCGGCCATCGTGAAACAGGGTGGTAAACTCGCGCGCGCCCAAATTGAATAATGCCGGCGCGTTACGGGGAATGCGCTGTTCGGGCATGTTTGACGGATCAGGTTTGCGATCCGGGCCCAGACCAATACCACCCTCACCCAAAGCGAGCGCCACGCCATCGCCGGTGGCGAAGCGCGGATGATGACAGGTCGCGCAGGATATATTGCGGTTACCCGACAGGACCGGATCCCAAAACAAGAGCTGGCCGAGTTTTGCTTCTGCCATGTTGATGGGGGAATAGTCATCATCGCGGACGGGCTGCGGAATTTCCCCAAGAGCAGGTAACGCAAACAGCAATGCAAAGGCGACACTAAAGAATTTCAGTTTTCCCATGCAGCTGTTATTGTGCGAACTCGCTCCCCCATACAAACGGAAAATCGCGGCCTTGGGTTCTACGATGCACGCTTTCAAAGATTGATCTGCTCCCGGTCAGTATGCAAATCCAACAGTCCAGCGTTCATGTCGCCTCACTGCAGAACCCACACAGCCGTCACCGCGCATCAAGCACAACCTAAATCAGTCGAGCTCTGTCCAGGGCCATGGCTTCACCTGACTTGCGGCGGTTTGGAACCGCGCGGCCTTGGCAATCCAGATACCAAGGTCGGTGCCAAACTCGGCAATCCGCTCGTTTGGCTCTTTGTTGTTAATCAACATGACCACGAACTGCACCACCGTCATAAATCCAAGCACAGTCTGCGCAATTGAAATCATGATGGCAATTATGATCATATAGACCAGTCGCAGGAACAAGTTGTCCTCTTCCTTCGGCTCAATCTGCTCGCCGCTCAAACGGCCCTCGATTTTATCGTCGTCTGAATTCGCCATATCGCACCTTCGTCCTGATGTTGGCCCAAGCATAGAACCTTTCCGTGGCAAAGGTCGACACCCCTGCAGGGCACAATCGTTCATCTCTCTTAACGGACGCACCATATCTCGTCGTCCGACCGCCGCACACCACACCGTGCACCGACGCGAAACCGACGCGCCAATTCACCACAAAACCTCTGGATTTCATGCGTTAACCCTTGCGTTTTCGTGGCGAAGCACCCCCCGCAACCGCACGTTGCTAAAATTCATTACACCGTCGTAACTTCATGCTAGCGTTCCGTCTATGTTGAAGAAAGAATCCCTCGCGATCGACGCCATCCACGTACCTGTAAAGCGTGCAAAAACCCTCGACCCCGAAAAGGTCGAGACCATCGCCAACGACATCCTTGAGAACGGTCAGATGACTGCAATTCGGGTCAGAAAAGACGGCGAACGCTTCGTCCTGATCGAAGGGTATCACCGTCTCGAAGCCCTGCGCGCCCTGGGCGAAGACACCGTAGACGCCTACATCGTCCACGCCCGCCTGCACTGATACAAGCCAACGATATGAGCAGCGCCCAAACAGACGAACACGGACAAGCACGGGACCGGCGCGGTGAATGGCGCCCCAAAAAACCTGCCGGCTTCATGCCGTTGCTTGACTGGCCGCAAAGGCCCGCCGCCGTTGCCAAATGGTTCTTCGGCGTTCCCGGCTTCTTCGCGCCTTGGTACGCCGTCTACGTGGCTCTGACCTGCCTCGCCTATTTCGTGTTCACTCCAGAATTAACGCGGATGGAGACGCTCGCGCTGGAGTGGGTACTTCTGATATTGCTGCGAAATATCGCCCTGATAACGATCTTCACCGGCGGCTTACACCTTTGGCTTTACCGGGTCCGCGGGCAGGGGCGAAAGACCAAGTACAACGGCAACTGGATGGCCAAAAACGACCGCCGCTTCCTGTTCCACAACCAGGTCTTCGACAACGTAGTCTGGAGCATGATCGGCACGCTTGTCTGGTCGCTCTATGAAATCGGCCTCTGGTGGGGCTACGCCAACGGCGTTCTGCCCTACAGCGCCAACCCGGTCTGGTTCGTGCTGTGGATGATCCTTATGCCATTCTGGCGGAACTTCCATTTTTACTGGATCCACCGCCTGATCCACTGGCCACCGCTTTACCGGACCATCCATTATCTGCATCACAAGAACGTCAACGTCGGACCCTGGTCAGGGATGGCGATGCATCCAATCGAACACATCCTTTATTTCAGCTGCATGCTGATCCATCTTGTCGTGCCGTCTCACCCGCTGCACATGATGTTCAACGGCCTCACCACAGCACTTGGCCCCGGTGTCAGCCATTCCGGTTTTGACGAGCTTGTCTTCGGGGATGAGACTGCCCTGAAGAAAGAAAAGCTGATGCACTATCTCCACCACCGTTACCACACGGTCAACTTCGGCGAGAGCGCGGTCCCGCTGGACAAATGGTTCGGCAGTTTCCACGATGGCACCCCAGAAGCCGACTCGCACTTCCGCACCCGCAGAAGCCGCGACCGCGCGTAGAGCAACTCCGTCGTTTGGAATGCGCTGGCCGCCTTCAAAGACGGCCAGCCCCTGACCCGGGACTAAGGCCTAGACTCCCAAACACCAACGCATGATTGCCTTTTGCGCATGAAGCCGATTCTCGGCTTCATCGAAGATCACGGAATGTGGGCCATCCATCACGGCACTTGTGACTTCATCGTCGCGATGCGCGGGCAAGCAATGCATGAACAACGCATCGCTTTTGGCGTGCGACATCAGCGCTTCGTTGACCTGGTAGGGACGCAATTGGTTATGCCGGCGTTCTTTTGTGGTCTGACTGTCATGCATCGACACCCAAGTGTCCGTCACAACCAGATCGGCGCCGGCCACCGCCGCGACCGGGTCGCGCACGATTTCAACACTCACACCTTGCGAGCGTGCTAGCGCGAGGAATTCAGGCTCCGGATCAAGCGTCGGCGGCCCGGTAAACGTCAGATCAAACCCAAACTGCCCAGCCGCGTGGGCAAGGCTTGCGCTCACGTTGTTGCCATCTCCGACCCAAGTGACTTTCCGACCCTTTATCGGCCCGCGATGTTCTTCAAATGTAAGGACATCCGCCATGATCTGGCACGGATGGGTACGGTTCGTTAAACCGTTGATAACCGGGACGTTGGCATGTTCGGCAAGCTCCAACAGGGCTTCTTCTTCAAACGTCCGGATCATAATCAAATCGACATATCGGCTCAGAACGCGCGCGGTATCGGCAATCGTCTCGCCACTGCCTAGTTGCATTTCCTTACCCGACAGAACCAATACGTCGCCGCCCATCTGGCGCACACCAACGTCAAACGAAACACGCGTCCGCGTCGACGGTTTTTCGAATATCAAGGCCACTATCCGGCCATCCAGGGCAAGATCGTCGTCTTTCGCCCCGCGCGTGCGGCCAACGCGTGCAGACTTCATATCGGCCGCTGATGTCAGAATAGAACGCAGCGCGACCGGGTCGGTTTTGTGGATATCTAGGAAATGGGTCATGTCAGTGTCACTTTCGATGCCGGGATTGGGGGCTGTGTCCCGCTCGCTTTGCGCGCTCCCCGGAGTATTTTTGCCAAAAAGAAATCAGAGGCTCACCGCCGCCTGATCAAGCCGACGCACGGCCTCGGAAATCTCCTCATCGCTGATATTCAAAGGTGGCAGGATGCGCACTACGTTGTCCGCCGCAGGGACAGTCAGAAGAAGCGCGTCATATCCGGCCTTCACAACATCAGCGTTAAGAGCCCTGCACTTCAGGCCCAGCATCAATCCAGTTCCCCGCACGCTTTCAAAGACATCCGGATGGCTTGCCACCAGCCCCTCAAGACCTTGCCGCAAAGCGCCCGCCTTACGGCTGACCTCAGTAAGAAAATCGTCGGTTGCCACGATCTTCATCACGGCATTGCCAACCGCCATCGCCAAAGGATTACCGCCATAGGTCGTTCCGTGACTGCCCGCCGTCATGCCGACTGCCGCAGCTTCCGTCGCAAGAACCGCTCCAAGAGGGAAGCCACCGCCAATGCCCTTGGCAACCATCATGATGTCCGGCGTGATCCCGGACCATTCATGGGCAAATAGCTTTCCCGTGCGCCCGACACCGCACTGGACCTCGTCAAAGATAAGCAAGGCGCCGACCTCATCGCAAGCATCACGCAGTCCCTTAAGGCACTGATCCGGGACTGGAATAATTCCACCCTCGCCTTGAATCGGCTCGATCATAACGGCCGCTGTCTTGTCTGACAAAGCCGCCGCCAACGCTTCGTGATCGGCGAACGCCACATGCGTAAAGCCCGGCAGAAGCGGGCCGAACCCCAGGGTCATTTTGTCCGACCCAGCCGCGGCAATGCCTGCAGATGACCGGCCGTGAAACGAGCCGGTGAACGCAATGATCTCCGAGCGATCCTCGCCCTTCTCATACCAGTATTTACGCGCCATCTTCACTGCAAGCTCACAAGCTTCGGTTCCCGAGTTCGTGAAAAACGCCGTGTCCGCAAAGGTCGCATCGACAAGCCTGTCCGCCAATTCCTGTTGTCCAGGAATACCGTACAGGTTCGACGTATGCCAAAGCTTGCCCGCCTGTTCAGTCAGTGCGTCCACAAGAGCGGGGTTCGCATGCCCCAGCACGTTCACCGCAATCCCCGCCCCAAAGTCGAGGTATCGGCGCCCGTCTTCCTCGATCAGCCAAGCGCCTTCCCCGGCCACAAAAGACATGGGCGCGCGGTTATAGGTGGGCAGGATCGATGGGATCATCGGACTAAACCTTTTTTCAGAAGCCTGAGACGTGCCAGTGGCGCGCGGGCGTGTCAACATTTTGGAAAGCATAACGAAAGGACGCACAAGCGCGTGCGGGGCTGGAAACTGTCAGCGTCGGCGTCGAAGCGCCATATGTCCGTAGTTCGTCATGACGCTCGACTAGGGGAGCCACGACGATTTGTCGAGAGGGATGTCGCCCACACAAGTCCAAAACCGGTGCATCTCTGCGTCATGACCCGCTTTTAAACGCAGAACCCCGACATTTCATCGTCCACGCGTCTTGTGACCGGGTGCCGGCATGCATAGTATATGCCTTCAACATTCGAGGCCGAGGAACAGAGCATGTCGTGGACCGACGAGCGGGTAGATACCCTCAAAAAAATGTGGGGCGAGGGCCAGTCGGCCAGCCAGATTGCCAAAGAGCTTGGCGGCGTGACCCGAAATGCTGTCATAGGCAAGGTGCATCGGCTAGGTCTGTCAAACCGTGCTGGCGCTTCATCGACACCCGCGCCGGAGCGTAAAACTGCCAAGGCGGACGGTGCGTCACCTGCCCCGAAGCCAGCCGCAAAGGTCGCGCCGCAAGACAAGGTCATCTCCGTCACGGTGACACCGCGCAAGCCGATTGTACCAGCCGGGCAGCCTCTCCCACCGCAGCCGTCTGCGAACGAGATCAGCCAGGAAGCCCTCGCCAATGTGCGTGAAGTTGAAAAGACGGCAAAGCGCATTGGCTTGATGGATCTGACCGAACGGACCTGCAAATGGCCAATCGGGGACCCAGCGACCGAGGACTTCTGGTTTTGTGGACTGTCGGTGCAGCAGGGCAAGCCCTATTGCGAAGCGCACGTCACCGTTGCCTTCCAGCCAATGAGCAGCCGTCGCGACCGCCGTCGCTAAGCTTAGGCCAGTCCTGACCCCTGCAGCGCGTCCGATAATCGGGCGCGCTCTTTCGTTGAGGGGTAGGGAAACATACGCACCGCATGGCCAAGGCTATACTTCGGCGCAATGCGACCAATGAGAGCGCGCGTCTGGCGAGCAGCATCAGGATCGCCAGTTTCCCAATACGCACGGGCAAGCTGGACCGCTGCGGGCACGAACCCACCAACCCGTTCAAGAACAGCAGTGAAATGGCGGATAGCGGTGTCATAATCGCGACGCAACACGGCTGAATGTCCACGCGCAAAGTCCCAACTCGGGGGGTGAAAAGCCTCCGCCCCAAAGGCTCACGTCAGCAATTGATCGGCACGCCTAGGCTCGGCCAGCCGGTTCATCGTCTCACCATAGGCAAGCAGCACTTCTGAGTTTTGCTCATCGCGTACCAGTGCCGCCTCAAAAGCCGCCACCGTTTCGTCTGCGCGTCCCGTATACCCCAAAACCCATCCGAGCCGGGCATGACCCAAAGCAGAGGTCGCATTCAGAGCAATCGCTCGCCGCGCCAATGCCTCGGCCCGATCAAGTGTCCTATCACTCCCGGCTACGCCGAACACATAAAGCGTCGTGCGACAGTAGGCTTGCTGCGCAAAAGCCTCGGCAAAGTCAGTGTCCAAAGCTGCCGCCTGTTCAAAGCTTGCAAGCGCCTGCGCAAACGCCGCCGGTTCATACCGATAATAGGCATGTCGGCCCCTCAGATACATCTCGTAGGCCGCTGGAACCGATGTCCCGATCCGCGCCGCCGGGCTATGAAGGCGACCCGGCGCGAGCGCATCCGCAATACGTCCGCAGACCTGATCCAGCCCAGAAAGTAAGCTGTCCTTCGCAATATCAAATCGCTCGGCCCATAGCTGTTGCTGAGCATTGGCATCCAGAACAGCCGCGGTGATCCGAAACGCACCACCCAGATCGCGAATACTGCCGTCAACAATACGTGTCACATTCAATTCTGGCGGCGGGGCTCTTGTGCTCAAGGCCTGGCTCGCGGTGTAGGACAGCGCCGAAATATCAGACTGGCGCGACAGATGAGTGATTAAATCTTCGCTCAGCCCGTCCGCCAGATAAGTCAGGTTTTTGCCATCTGGATTCGCCCGAAACACGCGCACAAGCACGAAGGGAGGCGCCTCGACCAGATCGAGGTCACGATCATCCAGCACTTCGGACACCGCTTGCACAAACCGATATCCGCGCCCGTGAAGCGTCTGAACAAAAGATCGCGTGCGCCCAACGTCCCCCAGAGCAGCACGCAAAGCCTTTATCGCGCTGGAAACCGTCCAGTCACTAACTGCGCGGCCCTCCCAGATGTGCGCCACAAGGTCGTCTTTGGACACCACGCGGTCACGCGATTGCAGCAGAAATTCAAGAATTTTGAGGCTTTGAGGCTCGATACGCACCGCGTGTTGCCACGCGTCAGTTCAAGGGAACGCATATCCAGTAAGAATTCCCCGAACCTCCACACCGCAATCAGCTCGTCCCGCCGGTCTGCCATCCACACGATCCCCCAAAAACACTCAAGCATCAGAAGCCGCCGTTTGCAAAGACCAAGGGGTAAACCCAACCAAGAGGACAACATGAAACCCTTCAACTTATTGGCATCCGCCCTCGTCATCACCTTTACAGCAGGTGCAGCCATGGCAGAACGTATCAACATGACCAGCAATGCCTCAGTGGCGACCTCGGTCGAGCGCCTCACAAACGCAGTTAAAGCCGCTGGTGCGCGCGTGTTTACCACCGTCGACTTTCAACAAGGTGCAAAATCGGTCGGTGAAGATCTGCGCCCAACAACCGTCGTTATTTTCGGCACCCCCAAGATCGGCTCAACCGCCCTACAGGAAGGCCAGACCATGGCGCTCTTTCTGCCGCTGCGCATCCTGTTCTTCGAGGACAAAAACGGTCAGACTTGGGCCACATACAACGATCCAGCGAGCGTCGCGCCCTCCCATGGCCTAGCTGCGAACAACCGGGCCATCTTGCAGATGCAGGGTGCACTTGATCGCTTCGCGACGATCGCAACCGGTCAGTAGGCGCCCAAATTCGGCAGGCGGAGCATTCGTCGTGCTTTCCCATCCCCCCCGAACCAGCTATAGCCCCGGCCCATGACCCAGAACCCACCAAACCTTCGCCCCGACCTTGCCCGCGCACGCGTCCCCGACGCCGCACGTCCCGGTCAGCCAACTATTGGTATGGTGTCGCTTGGCTGCCCCAAAGCCTTGGTCGACAGCGAACGCATTCTGACGCGCCTGCGCGCCGAAGGCTACGCGATTAGCCCTGACTACAGCGGCGCGGATGCGGTCATCGTTAACACCTGCGGCTTCCTCGACAGCGCCAAGGCCGAAAGCCTCGACGCAATAGGCGAAGCGCTAACAGAAAACGGCCGCGTGATCGTGACGGGATGTTTAGGCGCCGACCCGGAATACATCACTGGTGCACATCCCAAAGTGCTCGCCGTCACCGGGCCGCACCAATACGAACAGGTGCTCGACGCGGTCCACATCGCCGTCCCGCCAAGCCCCGATCCATTCATCGACTTAATGCCTGCACAAGGCGTCAAACTCACCCCGCGCCACTACAGCTACCTGAAGATTTCCGAGGGCTGTAACCATAAATGCAAGTTCTGCATCATCCCCGACATGCGAGGCCGCCTCGCCTCCCGCCCTTTGAAAGCCGTGATGCGTGAAGCTGAAAAGCTGGTCGAAAACGGCGTTAAAGAACTCCTCGTTATCAGCCAGGACACCTCGGCCTATGGCACCGACTGGAAAGATCGCGGATCCAAAGCGCCAATCCTCGATCTTGCCCGCGAACTTGGCACGCTAGGGGCCTGGGTCCGCTTCCACTATGTTTACCCCTACCCCCACGTACGCGACCTCATCCCGCTGATGGCCGAGGGTAAAATCCTGCCCTATCTCGATATCCCCTTTCAACATGCGCACCCTGACGTGCTGAAACGCATGGCCCGCCCCGCAGCCTCAGCCCGCACGCTGGACGAAATTGAAGCCTGGCGCGACATCTGTCCGGATATCACTCTGCGCTCAACGTTCATCGTCGGCTACCCCGGTGAAACCGAAGCCGAATTCCAAACTCTTCTCGACTGGATGGACGAAGCGCAGCTCGACCGCATCGGCTGCTTCAAATATGAAAACGTCAAAGGCGCACGCTCAAACGTGCTTCCAGACCACATCCCTTACGAAATAAAACAAGATCGCTGGAACCGCTTCATGGAAAAAGCGCAAAGCATCTCGGCAGCCAAACTCGCCGCCAAAGTCGGCACCACACTGCCGGTGATCGTTGACGATATTGACGAAGACGGCATCGCCACATGCCGCACAACGGCCGACGCGCCCGAAATCGATGGCAATCTGTTTATTGACGAAGGCACCGAGGCTCTCGCAACAGGCGATATCGTCAACGTCGATGTTGACGAGGCCAGCGAATACGATCTCTGGGGCCAAATACGGCCCTAAACCCGGCGTGGGAGAAACATCACAGAAAAATCCGGAGGGGAGCCCCCTTCGGCTTACCAACCCTGACAGGTAAATCGGTCTAAAGCGTCAGCGCTTTAACCCGCGCAATAAGCAACCCATTGCGGCAATAGTCAGGCAGACCTTCAGTGTCGCTATCAAGCCGCGCCTCGCAATCACCAGCGTCGCTACAGCCCAGACAAGACACCAATGCTTCGACCATCTCGGTGCCGCTCACAACCCCGGATTGCCGCGCCAGATCTAAATCTGCGCCATTCCGGGTGGCCATGCGATCCATCAGCACCTCGCGGTGAGAGCTCTTGGACGTCATACTCATCGTCAGTACCTCCTGTACGATAAGCACATCATTGCCCAACGGCGCCAACCCAAGCTCTGATCCAGATCAATTTTCCGCCTTAGCCGCCGATTGCGCGCCGCACTGTGGTGATTCTGTCGGCATTCGGCGGGTGAGTGCCCAGAAACTGATCGCCCGGGTCAGATGCGCGCGAGAAGTACAGCACGCCGCGCAAAGGATCATATCCGGATCGTTGCGTAATCCGCGCCCCAAGCGAGTCTGCCTCAAGCTCGAACCCCTTTGAGTAGCGACGTGCGCCAATGGTACCGCCAATGTTCTGTGCAGTTTCAACGCCAGCCGCATCCAGTCCTGCAAGCGAGCCAATGAGGGACCCCAAAATGGCCCCCGCCGTCGCCGAGTTCTGTGTCTGCGGAATATGTCCTTCAATGTGATGCGCGGCTTCATGCGCCAGGGCGAACGCCAATTCGTCCCGGTTGCGCATTTCTTCAAACAACGCGGGCGTGAAGCCGATCAGCGGCCGCCCGTTCTTGTCCAACGTCTGATACGCATTCGGTGGCAGGCCTTGTCGGTCGTCGATGAAAATCCGGAAATCACAATTCAGGCCTGGTCGTATCTCCCTACAAGTGCGCTCGGCAATCGGCTCGACCCGCTGAACAACCGCCCGGAAATCGGCCAACGACTGAGGACCACCGGTCCGCGACTGTGAAACAGGCGGCAACACCTGCGAGGACGCTCCGGGTGACCGCTGCGCACCGACCTGCACATCGCAAGCCGATAACCCTAAAACGGCCACAAGAGACAAACAAACTGAACGCACCGCCAACACTCCCAGATAAATTCCAAGTCACCGTTGTTTGGCACGATAGCGAAAAGGCCGCCACTCTCAAGCAGACGCCCTTGCGAAGACCCGCCGATGCGGTCACGCTGGCACACATGTTTACGATCGAGCACGAATTTGACGCAACCGTCGTCACCCTTGTCGATGATGCCGCAGCGCACCGTCAAGACGACATCACCATCACAGCTTTCGATGATTGTGTGACGATAGAACAACTCGATGCCCGGCAGGACCGGGTTCAGAAAATAACGCTGTCGCTCGCACAACTTGCCGACCTGACAGCGTCCCTGAACCTCCCCGAAGGCGTCTACCTCCGCAATCACCCCGACACCCCGTCGTGATCCATTCAGACGAGCACATCCAATGACCACAGCGTTTTTCTACGACGAGCAAAGCTTCTGGCATTCAGGCGGGAACTACTCCTTCATGGCCCCAGTCGGAGGTTTCGTACAGCCGGCCGCAACCGGCGGCTTGCCAGAAAACCCCGAAACCAAGCGTCGTCTTGTGAATCTGATGAATGTTACGCGTTTGATGGACGACCTCAGCGTCGTGCGCGCCGAACCGGCGTCACAGATTGACCTGATCCGAGTCCACACTGGTGACTTCCTCACCACCTTCAAAACCACGTCGGACGCAGGCGGCGGCGAAACCGGACTGCGCGCGCCCTATGGTCCGGGCGGATACGAACTTGCTGCCCTCTCCGCCGGTCAGGCCAAAAGCGCGCTCTTTTCCGTTCTGGACGGGCAATACCGAAATGCCTACGCCCTCACCCGGCCGCCCGGACACCATTGCCTGCGCGACTGGCAGAACGGCTTTTGCCTTCTCGCCAACATCGCCATTGCGGTCGAAGCAGCCCTCGCCGAAGGCAAAGCAGACCGTGTCGCCGTCCTTGATTGGGACGTCCACCACGGCAATGGCACGGAAGCGATATTCTATGACCGCGCCGAAGTGCTGACGATCTCGATGCATCAGGAACACAACTACCCTCTGGATAAAGGAGATTTTTCAGACCGTGGCGAAGGCCAGGGCTACGGAACCAACCTGAACATCCCCCTGCCCCCCGGTGCGGGCCACAACACTTGGCTGGAAGCCCTCGACCGCCTTGCGATCCCTGCGATCCAATCGTTCAAACCAGACGTCATCGTGATCGCCTGTGGCTTTGACGCCGCTGCGTTTGATCCGTTGGGGCGGATGCTTTGTTCTGCCGACACTTTCCGCCAGATGACCCGCCGCGTGCTTGATCTCGCTGACATCACATGCGCCGGACGGCTCGTCATGGCGCACGAAGGTGGCTATTCTGAAATGTATGTGCCGTTTTGCGGCCACGCAACGCTGCAGGAGATGGCAGGGTCGTCCATCGACGCCCCCGATCCCTTTGCCGCAGCCCTCCAGATCCGCCAACCCGGCGCAGCTTTCGAAGGCTTTGCCAGCGGTCTTATCGGCGAAATGGCCGAGGCGCTCCCCTGATCCCGCGTGCCCCTCTGGAAATTCCCGGCGCGCACGAATACCTGTGCTGGGCAAATAAGGAGCCGATCCAATGCCCGAGGCAAACCCAGCTGCGTTGTCATTCCTCGCAAGCCGCCGCTCGCGGCCCGCAAAAACACTGACGACTCCGGTCCCAGATCGCGCGGTCCTTGAGGATCTGCTGACCGTCGCAGCCCGCACCCCCGACCACGGCAAACTTGAACCATGGCGCTTTATCGTCCTCGAAACTGCCGCGCTGAAACGGCTGGCCGATACCATTCCAATGTATTGCAGGGACATTGACCCGGAAAAAACCGCAAAACTGGTCGCGCAGTTTGCCAACGCTGATCTCGCGGTAGCCGTGATAGCAAGCCCAAAGCCATCCGACAAAATCCCCGAAATCGAACAAACTCTGTCTGCCGGGGCCGTCGCAATGAACCTTCTGTCGGCAGCACTTGCGGCGGGATGGGGCGCGAACTGGCTGTCCGGCTGGATCAGTCACGACCGGAAATGGCGTGAAGACACCCTTGGGCTCGCTCCAACCGAGTGGATCGCAGGCTTCATCCATATCGGCACCGAACGAATGACCCCACCAGAACGCCCCCGCCCCGACCTTTCAAGCATCGTCACCTGGGTCGAGACATGATCTTTTCTGCCATCGCAGACGCAATTGCGCAACTGTCCGACGCGCGTTTCCGCAGCGTCCTGGTCAAAGGCGTCGGCCTGACACTCGGCTTACTCATCGGGGCCTACGCCGTAATTTTCTTTGGCATCCAATGGCTTCTCCCAGATAGCATTTCGCTTCCGTTCATCGGGGAAATCACCTTCGTCGAAACCCTCTTGTCCTGGGCCTCCGTGCTTTTGATGCTGATCCTGTCGGTCTTCTTGATGGTCCCCGTCGCATCAGCGTTTACGGGCCTGTTCCTTGATGACGTCGCTGACGCCGTAGAAGACCGTCACTACCCGCATCTTGCCGCAGCGCCACGCATCGGCCTGTCCGAGGGGCTGCGAGAAGGCCTCGCCTTCCTACTAGTTCTGATCCTCGCCAATATTGCAGCGCTTGTTTTGTACTTTACACCGCTCGCTCCGTTCGTCTTCTACGGCCTGAACGGCTTCCTTCTGGGGCGTGAATATTTCCGGCTCATCGCTGTCCGCCGGATTGGTCGCACCGCCGCAAAGAAAGCCTTCCGTGCCAATCTTCTCACGATCTGGTCGGCCGGCGCGCTAATGGCTGTGCCTTTGACAATCCCGGTTCTGAACCTGCTGGTGCCCGTCGTCGGCGCTGCGGCTTTCACCCACCTCTATCACCGGCTGGACGCGAAAGCTTAGCCCTCACGCCGCTCCAAACGGTTAAAGAAATCTAGATCCTCAACCGTGATCCCGCCCCAAATGATCACCGAAACAATCACCGCAAAAGTGATCGCCGAAATCCACGTGGTCGTCACGCATTTGCGCTTCATCGAAAAAGCGGACGATGGCGCACCGGCCGGAGTCCCCGCGACCCGCTCGCCGGCCTCTGCCTGTGACTGAACCCGGATTGGCAGAATGATGAACAACACCATGAACCAAATAACTGCAAACAAAACGATCCCCGAAACAATCGACATCAGACCTGCTCCAGCTCGATCAGGGTGCCGTTGAAGTCTTTGGGATGAAGGAACAACACCGGCTTGCCATGCGCCCCTATTTTCGGTTC
The DNA here is from genome assembly GCF_937988555.1 of uncultured Boseongicola sp. Classification (NCBI taxonomy): domain Bacteria; kingdom Pseudomonadati; phylum Pseudomonadota; class Alphaproteobacteria; order Rhodobacterales; family Paracoccaceae; genus Boseongicola; species uncultured Boseongicola sp. The sequence goes on from NZ_CALJXO010000025.1 coordinate 34,466, forward strand.
GCCCCCGCCCAACACTCGTGCCCCTTTCTCAACAAGCTGCGCCGAGGCTGCATAAATGTCGTCGACCTCGTAGCAAACATGGTGAATGCCGCCAGACGGATTTTTCTCAAGAAATCCATTTATCGGCGATCCCTCGCCCAAAGGAGACAGCAGTTCGATCTTGGTATTGGGCAGCTCAATAAACACCACTGTTACGCCGTGATCAGGCTCGTCCTGCGGCGCGCCCACATCAGCACCCAACATATCGCGGTACTGTGCAGAGGCTACCCCAAGATTTGGCACCGCGATCGCCACATGGTTCAAACGTCCAATCATTGTCCGCTCCGTTGTTTCAAGACGCGTTATCAGCTTTTCGCCCCCCCGCCACAAGAAGACAGTCCGACGCATCTCGCAGGCAATAAATGCTATTTAGGTCAAGATCTTAATAGAAAGCTCAGGTCGATTGAAGCAACCGGGAGGTCACGCGATGCCAGAATCTCTTGAAGATTTTCTAATACACGCGCCCCATGGCCAAGAGGCCGCTGAGTGGGCAGACCTTCCTGGCAGTGGAAGATAGCCGCTTTGCATGCGAAGCACTTCGCATCATGTGCCAACGATCGGGCGCGCGCCTCAGACGGGCCGACAGCCTGGAATTTGCGGCACGCCATTTGCGCACCTTCCGACCGGGCATCGTTTTAATTGACGTCGGGCTGCCCGATGGGTCAACTCTTGCCTTGATCCGCGAGTTGTCACGTTCCGAAGCGCGCATAGGCGTCGTTCGCGCCATGTCCGGCGAAGACACTTTCGCAGATGTTGCCTTGGCCGCAGGCGCAGATACCTTCATCGCCAAACCGATCAAATCCGTCTCGGCGTTTCAGGCAACACGTCTCGCCGAACTACCAAAAGACGCGCGCCCTGCAAGGGTGCGCCCGGCTTCCGGCGACGCCATTGTTCCTGACCGCATCACCTATCGCGACGACCTTTCGCTTGCCGCAGACCTTCTTGCATCCGATGCGGACGTAGACACGCTCAACGACGTCACCGACTTTTTGATTGGTCTGGCCAATAGAGCAGATGATCCGGGGCTCGCGGATGTCGCCCGAGATGTGGAACGCGCCTGTAGCAACGGCCCGCCATCAGCCGACCGCCTCCAAAGGCTCAGAACCGCAATCGAAGACCGCCTCGAGACAGAGCAGATGGTCTAATCCGGCTGGACCAATCCGCCTAGTTTTCGGATAAAGCTGGATCGCGAGCGGCAAGAACAGGCCGCGTCAAATCACCCAATCGGTATTTCTGCTGGCCATCGACATCAAAGTTTTCTGGCGCCAACCACGTCTCAAACGCCGCGCGCAACGCGGGCCATTCCCCGTCAATCGCCGCAAACCAAGCGGTGTCGCGATTGCGCCCCTTCACGATGCTGGCTTGCCTAAAAACCCCTTCAAAGCTGAACCCAAACCGTTCAGCTGCCTGCCGGGATTTCCGGTTTGCGGCATCGCATTTCCATTCAAATCGCCGATACCCCACCTCGAACGCCCATTTCATCAATAAATACACCGCTTCCGTCGCCTCACGGCTTCGCTGAAGCCGTGGCGCAAAGGTCAGCCACCCCGTTTCAATCGTGCCCGCCAATGGTGCCATCCGCATGAGGCTAAGCGTGCCCCCAAGCCGTCCATCCGCCATCCGCACCGCAAAATGAAGCGGATCATGAAGCACACGGCTGGCGTCTACCCAGGCCGCATACCCCGCGTCGTCAAACGGACCTACTGGCAGGTAGGTCCATATGGCGCCGCTCTGATCCTCGCGATGAGCGTCGCGCAAGCCCGCGATGTGTGCCCGTGACAATGGCTCAAGCCGCGCATAACGCCCTTCAAGAACAGCGCGAGCTGGCAAACCAGGTGGGGCCCAGTCAACAAGAGATCGTTCATTCATCGGGCCCGTCTTTCATTTTTTTGGTTCAGGTTTTGTCAATCTTGTTCTACGAATGTTCTTAGGCCTGCGTGCCACATCGCACATTGCAAATCATGGGAGGTCATCGCACAATGTTGGCCATGAGAAGCTCTCCGACACAAGACCTGTCCAACTTTTTGGGCGATGATCGATTCGGCTGCGTGATGGCCGATCCGCCGTGGCGATTCACCAATCGCACAGGCAAAGTTGCACCCGAACACAAGCGCCTGTCGCGCTATCCCACCATGACGTTGGACGAGATCTGCGCCCTTCCGGTGGCTGCCCATATGGAAGACCGCGCACATTGTTACATGTGGGTGCCAAACGCGTTGTTGCCCGATGGATTGCGCGTTCTGAATGCCTGGGGATTCGAGTATAAATCCAACATCATTTGGCATAAAATTCGCAAAGACGGCGGGTCAGACGGACGCGGTGTCGGCTTCTATTTCCGCAATGTGACTGAGGTCCTGCTTTTCGGCACACGCGGGAAAAACGCGCGCACCCTTGCGCCGGGACGGCGTCAGGTGAACATGATGCAAACCCGCAAACGCGAGCATTCGCGCAAACCCGACGAACAATACGATTTGATTGAAGGCTGCTCGTGGGGGCCATATCTGGAATTGTTCGGACGTGGTGTGCGCGAAGGCTGGACCGTTTGGGGCAATCAGGCCGATGCCGACTACAAACCGGGATGGAAGACCTACGCCTACAATTCCGGCGTCGCGGCCGAATAATCAGCCCGTCAGACAGCTCTCCGGCAAACCGATCAACAACAATGGACAGGGGTTGCCCACCCCTCGCTCAAGCCGTTCTTCAAGCTTGCGCCAATGCGTCGTGGATTGCCCGTATTTGCTGGCAACAAACGTCTGTGTGAACGCCTCGATAAAAGACGCGCCGTTTTCCATCATGGTTGCGACCGACCGACGTTGGGCCGCCGTCCGCTCTGTCACGCCATAGGCCACAAAATCCGCTTCCGACGTCACGCCATCCCGATAAAGCCGATCCCCGATCCGCCGCACAAACGCCGATTGCAGCGACGCGCCCCGCGTCACAATGATCCCGACACTCACAGCGGATTGCACGTGAAGCCGTTGAAAGCTCTCAAGATCCCGATCGTAAAACGGATCCTTGTTGTTCCATTCAATCTCCAAAGCCAATGTCCCGGCTTCCGCCCGCATCACGTGATCAACCTCGTGGCCAATGCCTATTCGCTGCACGCCATCAACGGATGTGGCCACGCGAAAGGTGTGCTTCGGCCAGCCCAGATCGTACAATCTGCGACGCAGCCGCTGCGTGAATACCGCCTCGCCGCCACCGCCGCCTATCAGCTCGGTGATCTCGATCTGAAAATCAGCCAAAGCTGCGACCAGTTCCGCCGTCTCATCCGGGAAATCGACCGATAGGATCGCGCTCGCATGGTTGCGCGTTCTGACATCAAACCCCTTAGAGACAAGCGTCTCCAGCATCAGTCCTCCGACGGTAGTATCCGCAAATGCAAATCGCGCAGCTGCTCGTTGGTCGGCGCGCTTGGCGCATCCATCATCAGATCTTCAGCGCGCTGATTCATCGGGAACAAGATCACTTCGCGGATGTTTTGTTCGTCCGCCAAAAGCATCACAATTCGGTCGATCCCAGCAGCACAGCCCCCGTGCGGCGGAGCGCCATATCGGAACGCATTCACCATCCCGCCAAAACGCTTCTTCACCTCGTCCTCGCCATATCCGGCAATCTCGAACGCCTTGAACATGATCTCAGGCCGGTGGTTCCGGATCGCGCCCGACACCAATTCATAGCCGTTACAGGCCAGATCGTACTGATACCCCAGCACGTCCAATGGATCGCCATTCAGCGCCTCCATCCCACCTTGCGGCATCGAAAACGGGTTATGCTCGAAATCAATTGCCCCGGTTTCCTCGTCCTTCTCGTAGATCGGGAAGTCCACGATCCAGGCGAACGCAAAGCGGTCCTTGTCGGTCAAACCCAATTCGTCACCGATCGCAACGCGCGCCTTGCCGGCCACGGTTTCAAACGCCTTCGCTCTGCCACCAAGGAAGAACGCCGCGTCTCCGACGCCAAGGTCCAACTGTTGACGGATTGCCTCAGTACGCTCCGGGCCGATGTTTTTCGCCAAAGGTCCGGCCGCTTCCATGCCCTCACCCTGATCGCGCCAGAAGATATACCCCATCCCCGGCAGACCCTCCTTCTGAGCAAACGCATTCATCCGGTCACAGAACTTGCGCGAGCCACCATTTGGTGCCGGAATGGCGCGAACTTCAGTGCTGTCCTGCTCCAGAATTTTCGCAAAGATCGCAAAACCCGAGCCGCGGAAATGCTCGGACACATCCTGCATCTTGATCGGGTTGCGAAGGTCCGGCTTGTCCGAACCATACCAAAGAGCAGCATCACGATACGAAATCTGCGGCCACTCCGCATCAACTTTACGCCCGCCACCAAATTCCTCGAACACACCCTGCAAAACCGGCTGGATTGTATCGAATACGTCCTGCTGGCTGACGAAAGACATCTCCAGATCAAGCTGATAGAAATCCGTCGGCGAGCGATCCGCGCGCGGGTCTTCATCGCGAAAACACGGCGCTATTTGGAAATACTTGTCGAACCCCGAAACCATCAACAACTGCTTAAATTGTTGCGGGGCCTGCGGAAGCGCGTAGAATTTGCCGGGATGCAGGCGCGACGGCACAAGAAAGTCACGCGCGCCTTCGGGCGAGGACGCCGTGAGAATAGGCGTTTGGAATTCGCGGAAATTCAACCCCCACATGCGCTTGCGGATCGACGACACCACGTCCGACCGCATCTTCATATTGTCCTGCATCGCCTCACGACGCAGATCAAGAAAACGGTATTTTAGACGCGTCTCTTCGGGATACTCCTGATCGCCGAAAACGATCAAGGGCAGCTCTTCAGACGATCCCAGAACCTCAAGAGCACGCACAAAAACCTCGACCTCGCCGGTCGGGATTTTCGAGTTCACCAGCGACGCATCGCGCGCCTTAACATTACCGTCAATACGGATGCACCACTCCGACCGCACCTTTTCCATCTCTTTGAAAACCGGACTGTCGGGATCACAAAGCACCTGCGTGATGCCATAGTGGTCGCGAAGGTCGACAAACAAAATACCGCCGTGGTCACGGATACGATGGACCCACCCGGAAAGTCGGACGGTCTCGCCCACGTTCGAGGCATTCAGTTCGGCGCAGGTATGGCTGCGATAGGCGTGCATGTGTTTGCCCCTTTGGCAACGGGTTTTCCGGTTCGGGCCGATACACATCCTGAGGGCGCGGAAGTCAAGCGCCGAGCCTGTCGCACAACCGCCACTACAATCCAAAAAGACGGCCTTTTTTCTAATCGCTTGTATCCGCCAAGCCATTTCTAAGACGTTGTCTCAAAGTGAATTCGGGACCTTGATGCCAAAACTGTCAGAGACCCAAGGCCGACTGATATAAATAGTTCTCCTTGCGCTGTTTTTTGTGCCGATCCGTCTAGAGAACCCTTTGCCGCCATCCGACGACCTGCGGGCGCTTTGGATGGCAGGTCTTTTTTTGACGGCGAGGCAGGCTCGATCTATGCGTCCTCTGGGGATTACTGTCGCATGGTGCCTCCGGACTCTTGGATAATCCCCTTTCTGAACGAGGGCGTCGAGCGCACGGCCTACCCCTTCATCTATCCGCCGCTTTGGGCATGGATCAGGCACCACGTTGTGACGTGGACAAATTTCGTGGCATCATGGCAATTGTGTACGCACTGATGATGTGCGGGTGCTTCTATCTGGCGTCAAAAATGGCGCGGGGTATGATGACACGAATGGCATTCATGGCAGTGACGCTGTTTCTTGTCTTTGTTTTGGGCTGTCTCGTCATAAAACTTCCGTTAAACGAAAATCAGCCACGGATAATCGTTTCGTTCTTGGTCCTGCCAGCACAGAACGCATCACAACAAAAGCAACAGGTGGCGAAACGTCATGGCGTATCTTCGCAAAGCCCGCGCTTTGGCAGGGGATGAACGTCATTGTACAACTCACGCCCATTTCGCTTTTGACCGTTTTCGCCATCCGAAACCGCCTTGCCGACCCATTGGTCTGGCCCGCCATCTTCGTCGCATTGGCCTGAGTCCTGCCGTTAAGTTGGCTTTATCATTATCTAACGGCTTTTGCCTTCCTTCCGGCGCTTGTTGCGCGCCTTGGATGGAAACGCGGCATCTACGCAATGTCAGTTCCCGCGCTCGTCACCAGCTCCGCGTTCTTTGTACTAACCCTATCTTTGCCCGCAGTAAAAACTCTCGCATACCCCGTGATGGGCGGGGCTATGGTCTGGATGGGTCTCGTCTTTCTATGGACCATACGCCAATCAGCGTTGAAACCGCCCTTGCGTACTACGAGCCAACCCCTATAACCCACGACAATTTGCGTGACCTAGGGGATGGCCGATGCCTAAAAGAACCGACATCAAGTCGATCATGATTATTGGCGCGGGCCCCATCGTTATCGGACAGGCCTGCGAATTTGACTACTCCGGCGCCCAGGCCTGCAAAGCCCTGCGCGAGGAAGGTTTCCGCGTCATCCTCGTCAACTCGAACCCCGCGACGATCATGACCGATCCCGGATTGGCCGACGCAACCTACATCGAACCCATCACCCCCGAAGTTGTCGCCAAAATCATCGAAAAAGAACGCCCGGACGCGCTTTTGCCGACGATGGGCGGCCAAACCGGCCTGAACACATCTCTAGCGCTCGAAGAAATGGGCGTCCTCGAAAAGTTCGGCGTCGAAATGATCGGCGCGACGCGCGATGCCATCGAAATGGCCGAAGACCGCAAACTGTTCCGCGAAGCGATGGAGCGCATCGGCCTCGAAAACCCGAAAGCCACCATCGTCGCCGCCCCGAAAGCCGAAAATGGACGCTACGACGTCCCAAAAGGCCTCGAAGACGCGATGGCCGCCATTGATTACGTGGGCCTGCCCGCCGTCATCCGCCCAGCCTTCACCCTTGGCGGTACCGGCGGCGGCATCGCCTACAACCGCGACGAATACTTCGAGATTTGTCGCCGTGGGCTTGAGGCCTCGCCCGTCGCGCAAATCCTGATCGACGAAAGCCTGCTTGGCTGGAAAGAATTCGAGATGGAGGTCGTCCGCGACAAAGCCGACAACGCCATCATCGTCTGCGCCATTGAAAACGTCGATCCAATGGGCGTCCATACCGGCGACTCGATCACCGTCGCGCCCGCCCTCACTCTCACGGACAAAGAATACCAAATGATGCGCTCGGCCTCGATTGCGGTCCTGCGCGAGATCGGCGTAGAAACCGGAGGCTCGAACGTCCAGTGGGCCGTGAACCCTGCTGATGGCCGCATGGTCGTGATCGAAATGAACCCGCGCGTGTCGCGTTCGTCCGCTCTCGCCTCAAAAGCCACCGGCTTCCCGATTGCAAAAATTGCGGCGAAACTTGCCATCGGCTACACTCTGGACGAGCTCGACAACGACATCACCAAAGTCACCCCAGCAAGCTTCGAGCCAACCATTGACTATGTGGTCACCAAGATCCCACGCTTTGCCTTCGAGAAATTTCCAGGCTCTGAACCCAGCCTTACCACCGCGATGAAATCCGTTGGCGAAGCCATGGCCATTGGCCGCACCTTCCACGAGTCGATGCAAAAAGCGCTCGCCTCATTGGAAACCGGCCTCACTGGCTTTGATGAAATCGACATTCCGGGCGCGCCAGATCGTGCAGCCATCACCGCGGCCCTTTCGAAGCGAACCCCTGACCGTATCCGCGTCATCGCCCAAGCCATGCGCGAAGGTCTGACCGACGAAGACATCCAAATAGTCACATCCTTCGACCCTTGGTTCCTTGCCCGTATCCGCGAGATCATCGAGGCCGAAGCCAGGATTCGCAAAGACGGCCTGCCCCTCACCGAACACGGATTGCGCGCCCTCAAAATGTTTGGCTTCACCGATGCGCGGCTTGCCATCCTGACAGGCCGCACCGAAACCAACGTCCGCAACGCCCGCCATAACCTTGGCGTCATAGCTGTCTTCAAACGCATCGACACCTGCGCCGCCGAATTCGAGGCGCAAACACCTTACATGTACTCAACCTACGAAGCCCCTGTCATGGGTGAGGTCGAATGCGAAGCCCGGCCCTCGAACGCAAAAAAAGTCGTTATTCTCGGCGGTGGTCCGAACCGCATCGGACAAGGCATCGAATTCGACTACTGCTGCTGCCACGCCTGTTACGCCCTGTCAGATCAGGGCTACGAAACCATCATGATCAACTGTAACCCCGAGACGGTCTCCACCGATTACGACACCTCGGACCGCCTCTATTTCGAGCCGCTCACCTACGAACACGTGATGGAAATCCTGCGCGTCGAGCAGGATAACGGCACGCTTCACGGCGTGATCGTCCAGTTTGGCGGCCAGACCCCGTTGAAGCTTGCAAACGCCCTTCACGACGCCGGAATCCCTATCCTTGGCACAACGCCAGACGCAATCGATCTCGCCGAAGATCGCGAGCGCTTTCAGGAACTTGTGAACCGCCTCGACCTCAAACAACCAGTTAACGCTATCGCTTCCACCGACGCACAGGCGATGCTGGCAGCTGAAAAAATCGGCTTTCCTCTGGTTATCCGTCCGTCCTACGTCCTTGGTGGCCGGGCCATGGAAATTGTGCGCGACACAGCGCAACTTGAACGCTACATCCGCGACGCGGTCGTCGTCTCCGGCGACAGCCCCGTTCTTCTCGACCGCTACCTTGGCGGGGCCGTCGAAGTTGATGTGGATGCTCTCGCAGACGGCGAAAACGTGCACGTCGCCGGCATTATGCAGCACATCGAGGAAGCCGGCGTCCATTCCGGCGACAGCGCCTGCTCGCTCCCACCGCACACGCTCTCAGATGATATCATCGCACGCCTGATCGAACAGACGGTGGCACTTGCAAAAGAGCTTAAAGTCGTAGGCCTGATGAACGTCCAGTTCGCCATCAAGAACGACGAGATTTACCTTATCGAGGTAAATCCCCGCGCTTCGCGCACCGTGCCATTTGTCGCCAAAGCCACTGACAGCGCCATCGCCTCTATTGCGGCGCGTCTCATGGCCGGGGAAAAGCTCGATGCCTTCCCGATGAAGCCGCCCCATGCGCCTGTCTCCGACGATGTTGTGATCCCAACGGGCGACCCGATGCAATTGGCCGATTTCCGCACGCCATGGTTCTCCGTCAAGGAAGCCGTCCTGCCCTTCGCCCGCTTCCCAGGTGTCGATACGCTTCTCGGTCCCGAGATGCGCTCAACCGGCGAAGTCATGGGCTGGGATCGCTCTTTCGCCCGCGCATTCCTGAAAGCACAGATGGGCGCAGGCGTTGACTTTCCAACGTCCGGCACGGTCTTCTTCTCAATCAAGGACGACGATAAATCCGACGAGCTTATTGAAACGGCTCGCATGCTGCGCGAGTTGGGTCTCTCCATCCTCGCAACGCGAGGCACGGCCAGCTTCCTCACCGAAAACGGTATCCCTTCCGACGTAGTGAACAAAGCCTATGAAGGCGGACGCACAATCGTCGATGTGATGAAGGACGGGGAAATTTCGCTGGTGATGAACACCACTGAGGGCGCGCAGGCAGTCGAGGACTCGCGCTCAATGCGCAACGTCGCACTGATGGACAAAATCCCCTACTACACCACCGCCGCCGCGGCCCATGCAGCAGCCCTTGCGATGGTCGCCCGGCGCGACGGCGAGATCGAAGTTCGCAGTTTGCAAGGCGCTTAAAACGCGCCTGGCTTTCGTATTGCGCTGTTAAGACATGGAAACAAATGCTCCAGGTCCGGGGTGCGAACGCGCGACAGCAACCGCATGCAGGGACGTGACAAAGACGTCCCGCCTTCAACCATTTCAAGGGGTTAACATGTTGGTTCGGAATTGGCCGCGACATGTGACGCGCGCCAGCACGACCATGCGTTAAGATACCGGCAACCCAGCGTCACCCTTGCCCTCAAGCTTTTGTTCCCGTTACGTAAACCGATCACATGACGAGATCCAAATGCACACGCCCATCATCACCGGCAGCGGCGTCTTCACGCCCGAGAACGTCATCACCAACGCCGAATTGGTCGTAAGCTTCAACGCCGCCCACGAAGAAGAGATCGTCAAAGGCGACATCGCCGCAAAGACGCATTCCAACGCTGATTTCATTCGTGATGCCAGCGGGATCGAGCAACGCTATGTGATTGATAAAGAGCGCATTCTTGACCCTACCCGCATGACACCTCGTCTAAACACGCGGCCAGATGATGCGCCGTCCCTGAAGGCTGAAATGGGCATCGATGCCATTCACAAAGCCTTGGCACAAGCTGGTCGCGATCCTGCAGGTATAGACCTCATCCTTTGCGCCGCCTCAAACCACGAACGCGCATACCCCGCAATTGCTGTGGAAATGCAGCAGCTTCTGGGCGCGAGCGGTTTCGCCTATGACATGAACGTCGCCTGTTCCTCTGCAACTTTTGTACTGCAAACCGCCGCCGACATGGTGCGTACAGGGTCCGTCAAATGCGCCGTCGTTGTCAGCCCAGAGGTCTGCTCCGCCCACCTCGAATGGCGCGATCGCGATTGTCATTTCATCTTCGGCGACGTTGCTACAGCAATTCTGATCGAACCCGAAGCCGACGGCATGGCGGGTTTTCGTGTTCTCTCAACCCGCTGCGCGACTAAGTTTTCAAACAATATCCGCAACAATGACGGTTACTTGCGCCGCGCACACGACCAGATGGAAGACCGACGCGACATGCAGTTCATGCAGGAAGGCCGCAAGGTTTTCAAAGAAGTCCTACCCATGGTAGCCCACCATATCACCGGCCATCTCCACGATGAAAGCCTTGATGCAAATGACCTCAAGCGCCTTTGGCTACATCAGGCCAACAAGACAATGAACGACTATATCGGCAAAAAAGTCCTGGGCCGCGAACCGACCGAAGGCGAGCAACCCAATATTCTACAAGACTGCGCAAATACGTCGTCCACCGGCTCCATCATCGCATCCTCCAAGTTTTCGCAAGACCTTGAGGCGGGCGATCTCGGTCTTCTTTGCTCGTTCGGCGCAGGGTATTCCGTCGGCTCTGCCGTCTTGGAGCGGGTCGGATCCATTCCGAAGCGCGCACGTCACACTCCGTTAACAAAAAATGGGTAAACAGCCGCCCAAGCCCTCTTGTTCAAGCGCTTGACCCGCGCTAGGCAAAATGAATGGCCAAACTCTATTTTAATTATTCCACAATGAATGCAGGGAAATCGACCCTACTTTTGCAGGCGTCGTATAACTATCGTGAACGCGGGATGCAGACGTATCTTTTGACGGCCGAGATAGATGGGCGCACTGGCGATGGCCTGATTGGCAGCCGCATAGGAATTAGCGCCAGAGCCGACACATACGACACAAAGTCGAACCTGTTCGACATGCTTCAGCGGCGTCAGAAAAGTGGCCCGATCGCATGTGTTTTCATCGACGAAGCGCAGTTTCTGACCAAAGATCAAGTTTGGCAATTGGCACGCGCGGTCGACGACCTGAAGCTGCCCGTGATGTGTTACGGTCTGCGGGTCGATTTTCGGGGAGAGCTTTTCCCCGGCTCGGCGGCACTTCTTGCTTTGGCCGACGAAATGCGCGAGGCGCGCACGATCTGTTTTTGCGGCAAGAAGGCGACGATGGTCGTCCGCCAGGACGAAGACGGCCATCCCCTTGCTGACGGAGCCCAAGTGCAAATCGGCGGCAATGACGCTTATGTTTCCCTGTGTCGCAGGCATTGGCGCGAAGCAATGGGCGAGCGACCGCCCACGCCCTAGCCCACAGGATTTGGCAGTGTTTTCCCATCAATCCAAGCGTTCAGATTGTCCACCGCCATCAGCCCCATATCAACCCGAACTTCAAGTGCCGCGGTGCCAAGATGTGGGAGCAGGGTAACGTTTTCCATAGCTTTCAGCGCTTCCGGCACAATCGGCTCTTGCTCGTAAACATCAAGCCCTGCGCCAGAAATCTGGCCCGCTTGCAACGCTGAAATGAGAGCAGCCTCGTCAACCACATCGCCCCGCGCGATGTTCACCAGGACGCTGTGCGGCTGCATCTTTCTCAACAAGTCAGCGCCCATAAGATGATGTGTTTCCGGGGTCGCCGGCACCGCCAGGACAACGATATCCGCCGTCGCACACAGCTCGCTCAAAGTATCCAATTGCCGCGCCGGAACGCCAGCATCCTTCACTTTTGACCGGTTGTAAAAGACAACGTTCATATCGAAACCAAGACCCGCGCGCTTCGCAATCGCTTTGCCAATCCGCCCCATCCCGATGATGCCAATAGTCTTGCCCGTGACATGAACCCCAAGAAACTGGGTCGGATGCCACCCTTCCCATGCACTGGCCCGTACAGCACGCTCGCCTTCACCCGCGCGTCGACAGGTCATCAAGATAAGCGTCATTGCAATATCAGCCGTAGCGTCTGTGACAGCGCCAGGCGTATTGGTGACCGCTATTCCCGAGGTGCGCGCGGCAGTCACATCGATATGATTATAGCCCACACCAAAATTGGCGAGTATTTTGCATTTCATGTCAGATGCTTGGCCAATGACAGTCGCTGAAAGCGGATCACCCAGCGTCGGCAAGATAGCATCATACCGACCCAAGGCGTCGACCATCTCGGCAGGTGGAAGAGGGCGCGTTTCTTGCCTCACGCTAACATCAAACCCCGCATCAACCGCCTGCAGAACAGCTTCAGGCAGCGGGCGCGTGATCAAAAGTTTCGGCATCAAAACATCTGCGCGCCAAGCGGCACGTCCTTATCTGGTTTCAGCAACACAACTTCGCCATCCGCGTCCGGCACCCCAAGCACCAAAACCTCGGATCTGAACTTTCCGATCTGGCGCGGCGCAAGGTTCACGACGGCCAGAACCTTTCGGCCGGGTAGGGTTTCAACATCATAGTGTCGCACGATCTGAGCCGAGCTCTTGCGCTCACCGATCTTTGGCCCGAAATCGAGGTACAACTTGATTGCAGGCTTGCGCGCCTCGGGGAACGGCTCGGCGCGAAGGATTTGGCCAACGCGGATATCGACCTTCAGGAAGTCCTCAAATTCAAGCGTCATGCCCCAAGCTCCCGACTACGGTCTGCCGCCGCGGCCACTGCACGATTAAGCAAAGCAGGAAACCCATTCTCGGCATCCATTAAAACCTCCAACGCAGCTCCCGTAGTGCCATTGGGGCTTGTCACGTTGATCCGCAGTTGCGTGGCGCTCTCCTCGGACGCAGCCGCCAATGCCCCCGCCCCGGCCACAGTTGCGACCGCCAATTCCATCGCCATTTCACGCGGTAAACCTTGCGCAACACCAGCATCTGCCATGCATTCGATCATGTGAAAGACGTACGCTGGCCCCGAGCCAGAGACACCTGTCACAGCGTCGATCTGGGCTTCACTCTCCAATTCAACCGTTTTGCCTACGGCGCACAATAGGGCGCGCGCCAATTCCAGACGCTCGTCACTGACATGCGCATTCCGACAATATGCGGTGATCCCTTGTGCAATTGCCGCTGGCGTATTGGGCATTGCGCGTACGATAGGTGTCTTTAGGCCAAAGACTGCTTCAAAAGCAGCTATTTTCGTTCCCGCGGCAATTGATAAAAGGACGGTTTCACCGTTCCCATAACCTTGAATAGACGGCAGCGCGTCGCCCATCATTTGCGGCTTGACCGCAACCACCATAATCGCTGGATTGGAAGGCAGCGTGTGGTTCACGCTTACGCCGCGCGCCGCAACCCAGTCCGGCGCATTCGGATCAATTACATGGACTGCCGACGCCGGAAGACCTTGCGACAACCAGCCTTCAAGCATAGCGCCACCCATCTTGCCGCAACCTAGCAGAACCAATCCCCGTTGAGGTATGTCGCCGAAATCCATGTCAATATTCTCCCGTTTGACCCTGAATACGGTAAACGCTCCGGTAGGGACAACCTCGTTTCAAACTCCGACGCGCAAGCTGCCCCACTCAAGCGCACGTCGCGCTCACATTTATTAGGAGGCTTGTATCCAGGCTTGTCGCTGTCGCCGCAGACCAAAGAAAAAACCGGGCCGCACTGGCGACCCGGTTTTCTTGCTTGACCTGCTGGCCGGGGGGATCAGCCGATTAACACACAGAATCAAGCTAACCTTGAGGTCTTTTCAAGCCGTGCCGTAAGCCTCGGCAATTGCCATATTCATCGCTTCGGCGGGTGTTTCATCGCCCCAAGCAACAAGTTGAAAGGCCGGATAGAAGCGTTCTGCCGACAAGACAGCCGCCCGGATCATAGTATCGATCTGCTCTGCTCCGGCAATCTGTCCACCTGCAAGGACAAGGCCATATCGCCAAACCATAAGCTTTTGCGCCGCCCAGTACGAGAACGCACCCGCCCAACACATATCGTTGGTGGCGTTCAAAGTTTCATAGAGTGCGCCCAGCTTCTCTTTCGGTGGATCCATCTCGAATGTGCAAATGAGGCGCAAGGTCTCGTCATGCGACGACCACGCTAGGGTAATGGAATAGGTCCGCCACTGCCCTTCGACCGCCATCGCGATCTGATCATCAGCGACCCTGTCGAAATCCCATTCGTGGTGCTCGGCAAGATGCTCGACAACATGCTCATATCCCACATCCCCCCAGATTGGCTGTCTGTCGGCGTAGGGGTTAGGGAAAGGCTCCGGCCATAGAACAACGAAGTAACCGTAACAAGTCTGCTCCGAACAGATCGGATATCCGCCTACTACGGTTACTATCCCGTCCGCGCAGGCCTTCCAGAAACGCCCAACCAGATTGAAATCGAGGAGACTTATCTCAGGAAGCTTGCCAGGCACTTGCCGCATCAGTCTC
>NZ_CALJXO010000026.1:0-7554 GCF_937988555.1 uncultured Boseongicola sp.
AAGATGCGCTGCGCCACCGGGGCGTCCATCTTGCCGCCAGCGGTGATGGTGTCGATCACCAGCGAGCCCGAGTCCGAGGAGGTCACGAAGAACACGATCACCAGCACGATCGCGATGGTCGAGGTGATCGAGGACAACGGCAGCCCTTCGAGCATGGCGAACAACGAGATTGGCGGGTTGTAGGCGTCGATCACCTGTGCCTTGACGGCAGAACCCGCCGGATCGCTCAGCACCTGATCGATGGCCGCGCCGCCAAAGGTTGCCATCCACAGCACGCACACCAGCGATGGGATAAGCAGCACGCAGATCAGGAATTCGCGCACCGTGCGGCCCCGGCTGACGCGGGCGATGAACATGCCGACGAAAGGCGACCAGCTGATCCACCAGGCCCAGTAGAACGCCGTCCAGCCCTGCATGTACCCGGTATCCTCGCGTCCGATGGGATTGGACAGTCCGACCAGATTGGTCGCGTACGCGCCCAACCCGCCGAAGAAATCGCCCAGGATGCCCAGCGGACCGGCGGCCACAAACACGAACACTAGCAGTATCGCGGCGATGACCATGTTGATCTCGCTCAGCACCTTCACGCCGCCGTCTAACCCGCGCAGCACCGAGATAAGCGCTATCGCGGTGATGACCGTGATCAGGACGACCTGCACGGTGATCGAATTCGGGATGCCGTAAATATGCGACAGCCCGGCGTTGGCCTGCTGCGCGCCGAATCCAAGCGACGTCGCAAGGCCAAAGAGGGTGGCGAACACCGCAAGCGTGTCGATGATATGGCCGGTCCAGCCCCAGATCCTCTCGCCGAAGATCGGGTAGAACGCGCTGCGGATCGTCAGTGGCAAACCCTTGTTGAAGGTGAACAGCGACAGCGCCAGGGCGACGATGGCGTAAATCGCCCAAGGGTGCAGGCCCCAGTGATAGATGGTCGCCGCCAGACCCATCTGGCGCGCCGCGTCCACGTTGGCGGCGATGATCGTGCCATCCTCAGCAATCGGTGAAGGCACGCCCAGCGGCTCTGATATCGCCATGTGATAGACTGGCTCCAGCACACCGAAGAACATCAGCCCGATGCCCATGCCCGCGGCAAACAGCATCGCAAACCAGCCGATATAGGTATAGTCGGGGGTCGCGCCCTTGCCGCCCAGCCGGACAGAGCCCCACGGGCTGACGATCAGGAACAGGCAAAACACAACAAAGAAATTGGCCGACATCAGGAAGAACCAGTCGAAAGTCGAGGTCAGGAACGGCCGCAACCAGCCGAACAAAGCCGCGGCCTGATCCGGCAGCGCCAAAGCATAGAACACGAAGGCGACGATACTCAGGCTTGAGATCATGAAGACCGGGTTATGGATATCAAACCCGATGGGTCCAACCTTGCCCTCAAAGTTGTCCTGACCAATCTCGTATTCGGTCTCGATCAAACTGGACGGATCTTCGGGCTCGGGAATGCCCTGGTTTGTCGTCTGGTCGGCCATTTCGGCCTCCTTCCTGATTAAATTTGGGCGCGGTCAGCCACGCACCAGAAACACCGACGCTTTCGCATGCGCCGACAACTTGCCGCCGTTCGAAGGCCAGACATAGTCACCCAATCCTGGCTTGTGCGTGGCCATCACCACCAGGTCGGCGCCGGTCTTGCCGACAGCGTCCAGCAACACGTCGTCCACGTCCGTCGTGGGATCGTGGGCAATCATCATTTTGTGGCTTGCCGAGTGCCCGCGGGAGTCGGCCTGACCTTTGGCGAAAGTCGCCAGTTTCGCCTCGAACTCGGCCGGCGTGTGGCCCAGCGGCCCGGGCGTTGCGGTCGTCACGCCAACATAACACACCTCGGCACCGCTGACTCGCGCCATGTCGGCGGCGCATTGCATCGCCTTGCCCTGGGTTTCCAGATGCGCCAAATCGACCGGTGCCATAATCTTGTTGAACATGCGAATCTCCTGTTGGCTGTCCAGTTTCCAGCACGGGAAGGACCGCACATCGACAGGGTTGTTGATTTCGAGTGTCTTCAGCCTACTGCAAGTGGCAGCAATCTCCAAATCGAAGCCCAAAAGCCTCCGGTCTGCCCTGCTGCGCGTCACCGAAGGGATGCGCGCCAAACCCATTTCGGACGCCGGACTCCGCCACCCTCAAGCGGCCGACATTTGCTCCGCCATATGGCCGGTTCTTACTCCGCCGTTGACACTGCAAAGGTGTGGTTTAATGCGACCGGTGAGAAAGGCGCAGCCACTCTTATGCCAAAGTAAAAATAATGGGCCAGCAAAGTCCACACTGCCGTCATCCGAGCGATAAAAATGCTGCGCGATGCTAGAATGGCCGTTCTTGGGAAGCTGCAGTGCGGCAACTGGGCGCGCGATGAGTGGCCGGTTTGGGCCGCTCGCTACAAAATTCAGTGGTCCATTGTTTGCCCCGCCGCCGCAGCGCAGCTGTCGACTTCGAGCCCTTCTTTGCCTGAGCTATGACGACAGGCTTCGAAAATGCCTTGTTTTCTTAACTGTCCGGCCTTCCTTGTGGTCCAGTCCATTTTCTAAAGGCCGCCGAGGAAATCGTCCAATTTTGATACCGAGACACCGTTGTGGCGAAGGATGTTGAACGCAGTTGTGTGGTGAAAATAGATATTCGGAAGTGTAAACCCGAGGAAATAATGAACTCCGGTCAACCTGGTTGTTTCACTGCCCATCGGGAAAGTGATTTCGCGGTCATGGCCGGCATCCACCGAAACTTGATCAACGCTTTGTATGAAGGCGACAGTGGCGGCGATCCGGGCTTTCATTTCTGCCGCGGTTCCGACAGCATCGGGGTTTTCAGGAATTGGGAGGCCAGCCAGTCGGGCTGTGCCGCGATACGCATGATTTGTCGTCGCTTTTACTTGCTCGGAAAAACTCCACATCTCTGGATTTAAGCGTCCCGTGAACAGAATTTCGGGAGAAAACTTCCTTGTTTCGGCATCGGCCACTGCCTTTTCGATCATGCCCACTTGGCCAGCGAGCAGCTTGACGTAGACTGGCGCAGACGCCTGATAGATGGAAAATGACATTTGGTATCCTTTAAATTGCTTATTATTATTATGATCTTGCGGTGATTTTCGTATCTGAGATAGGGCGCAGACCTAAGGCGCGAGGCAAACAAACGAAGTCGCCTGCAACGGCATTATTGCCGGTCCGGTTCCAAATCGATCATTGTATTGTTCGAGAATAAGATCGACGACGTCCTGTGGGTCGACCCCTCCACGTTGTCGAATTTCATCACCCATTGGCGTTCCATGAATCATCGCGTTTGCGAAGGCCTCAGGATCCAAAATTTCCTTATCAAAATCGATCGTTTCGTGGTGTACGTTCTGCCAACCGGCAGCGTTCAAGTCACGCTTCACATCAACAGGATCACCTTATGAAAATGGTGCCTTGTAGAACCCCGGCGGATTTCCAGGAAAGGATTGTGCCACAACCTCATGAGAAATTTGCGAATAGGGGTTGGCAGACATCGGACCCCAAGTATTAAAAATATAGTGGCCGTTGGGTTTCAGAACCCGTGCCGCTTCGCGGTATGAAGCGTGCTTGTCGGGAAAAACATAACCCCGAGTTGACAGACTATCATGTCGAACTCGTCATCAGAGAACGCACGCAGTCGGGTAAGAGCGGCTTCGCGGATCTGGCGGATACGCTCGCGGGAAACCCCGAACCGTTCGCCTAACTCGAGCAGCGTTTTCGGTGGGTCGGACACATAGGTTTCAATGATGATTTCCTGCTCTCGCTTGGAGAGCCGGTTCAGGTGAGCGGACATCGCGGTTCAGAAGGCACGGGACTCCAATCGTGCGCCGACTTCCTTTTCGACGTCCGCATCCGGGTCCTCAAGGAGAGCTTGCAGTTGCATCGTGCCGCCATTGTCACTGACGGGTCGGATCAGAGACCCATCCGGAGCGGCCAGTCTTTGTTGCATCGACACAACCTGTTTGGGCGTCACCCCAAAATCAGTCGCTATCCGGTCAACAAGGTGTTCAGGTGGAACCTCCCCCGTTTCGACCAGTCGGGTTTCGAAGCGTTTCAGATTATGAATGAGCTTACGGCTGGGCGCTGAATTTGAAAGCCGCACCAAGGATCAGTCCTGGATCTTGTAGTCCTTGATTTCCGCCCTGATCTTCCACGCGGCATAGGTGGAAAAGCGAAAACCCTTGTCGGGGTCGACGCGATCGGCCGCCTTTAGCAGCCCGATATTTGCATGCTGCAGAATGTCAGTATCTAGCTCGCGGCCTTTGCCCCCGGCTCAGCTGGTCGCCGCTATCGCAAGAGCCTGGTGTGATGTGACCAGACGGTTGCGGGCGGCAACATCGCCTTCATCGCGCCAGGATCTGGCAAGCCGCGCCTCGCTCGGCGCGTCAAGAAATTCTGCACGTGTCCCGTATTTTCGGTTGGGCCGGGACGGTCGGAAAGGATTGTTCACCTGCGCTAAATCTAGTTTCGTTTCGATACTAACTGTCGGAGAAAATCCTTGTCAATATGATTTCGAAACGCTATCTTTTTTGCAATGAGTAACAAAGTGACCAACACAGATGAAATCGCCGAACTGCTCGTCTATCTCGGACGCGCAGCGCGCGGGACCGACGCAGGGTCAGACCTGACGGCGGCGCAATGGACGGCGATGCGGTTTTTCGCGCGCGCCAATCGACTTTCCCGGACGCCGTCAGCGTTTGCCAGCTTTAATGCCACGACGCGGGGCACTGCGTCGCAAATCATTAAATCTTTGATGCAAAGGGGCTATCTTGTCCGACATCAGGCAGTCGATGACCGTCGCAGCGTTCGGTTAGACCTCACGAGCAGCGGCCAGGCAATCATGCGTTATGATCCTTTGCATAACCTGACAGACGCCATTGGCCGGCTAGAGGGCAAGCTGCGCACGGCGTTGCGGCAGGCTTTACCCGCATTGGCAGGAGAGCTGGCCAAAATTCGCGACACCGTCGCCTTTGGAACATGCGGCGATTGTCGGCATTTTTCGGGCTGTGGCGCGGTCAGCTATTGTGCGTGCGTCGAGGCTGAACTGGCTCCGGCCGATCTTGGCTGTCTTTGCGTCAATTTCGCTGCAAGTGAAGGCCGAAAATTAGCGATGCCAAGCCTCAAATCAAAGGGAATTTCATGACGACGGCACAAGCGACATCCAGCAAAACTGGCGATCTGGGCATGGCGCATCTTGGGCAGATCATCGCCGTGGCCAGCGGCAAGGGCGGTGTGGGCAAAAGCACCGTCAGCACCAATCTGGCACTGGCCCTGGCAGCGCAAGGTTCGGCGGTCGGGCTGGTGGACGCTGATCTTTATGGCCCTTCTGTGCCGGGAATGTTGGGGATTGAAACTGGTAAAGCCCCCACGATGTCCCCTGCGGGTAAGGTGATCCCTGCGATTGCGCATGGGATCAAAGTGATCTCGATGGGCATGCTGACCGATGATGACAAGCCCGCTATTTTGCGCGGCCCGATGGTATCGAAATACCTGCGTATGTTCATCCTCGAGGTGGAGTGGGGCAAGCTGGACTATCTGATCCTCGATCTGCCGCCCGGCACTGGCGACACGCAGTTGACGCTGGCGCAGAGCTTTCCGCTGACCGGCGCAGTCGTGGTCAGTACGCCGCAAGATGTCAGCCTGAAAATCGCCAGACGCGGCATTCGCATGATGGAGCAGGTCAAAGTGCCCATTCTCGGCATCGTCGAGAACATGAGCGGGTTTACCTGCCCATCCTGCAATGAGGTCACCCACATCTTCCATCAAGGCGGTGGTGCCAAGATCGCGGCCAGCCTTGACGTTCCGTTTCTGGGTGCAATTCCGCTTGATCCTGCAATCGTGGATTGCGGCGATGTGGGCCGCCCTTTGGTAACTGCGCACCCGGACGCACCCGCAGCCGCTGCCTACCGCGACATTGCCGCGATCCTGTCCGGTCGCGAGCGCGACGCCGCAGGAATTCCAACGCCGTTTGACTGGCACTGGGACGATGATGCCAGCAAACCAAAGCCTTCGCTCCATGCGGCCCACGCAGGCGGCGCTGCCGAAGTTCCGGTGGCACTGGATCGCCGCGACGGGCGCACTTTGGTCTTGCGTTGGCTCGATGGCCACGATCAGCAGATTGATGTGCGTGATTTACGTCTGGCGTGCCGCTGCGCGGCTTGCGTTGATGAGATGAGCGGGCGCGCGGTCCTGGTTCCGGCAATTGTGCCGCTGAACATCGCCCCCACCCGGATCTGGAGCCTTGGCAACTATGCCATCGGCGTCAGCTTCAGCGATGGCCACAGTTCGGGCATTTACACATTTGGTCATCTGCGCGCCATGGTGGCCGCCGAGGTTGAAGATGTCTGATCTGACGGCGCCACTGCGTATCCGTGCCGAAACCTCGCCCGCGGATCCACATTCCATGCGCTTTGTATTGGACCGTGACGTGCAGGCTGGGGCTGGGGCCAGCTATTCCAATGCGACCGCAGGTCAGAGCGCCCCATTGGCCAAGGCTCTGTTTGCCATTGCCGGTGTTGAAAAGGTTGATGTCGCGGGCGCGGTCGTGGCTGTGCTTAAGGCTGCTGACCGCGATTGGGTCACCCTGAAAGGGCTGATTGCGCAGGCGATCCGCGACAGCATGGCCCAATCCGCCGCACCGCTAGGGATGGCGGCCAAAGCCGTAGATCAGACACGAACTGATGCCGAAATCCGGCTGGCCGTTCAAGACGTGCTGGACCGGCAGGCCAACCCGGCGATTGCCGGTCATGGCGGGCACGTCAGGGTCACGGACGTGCAGGACGGCGTTGTCAGCATGCTGATGTCGGGGGGATGTCAGGGCTGTGCATCGTCTGCCGCGACGCTGCGCGGCGGGGTGGAAAGCATGATCCGCGCCGCCGTTCCCGAAGTCCGCGATATCGTTGACGTAACCGACCATGCCGCCGGTGCTACCCCGTATTACAGCGCCGCACCGGGCGATGAGCAACAGCCAAAGCGACCTTTATTGTATCGCCCCGTCCCATCCGATGCGATCGTGCGTGAGGATGGCCAATTCCTGATCTCGCCCGATTATCTTGCGCCACGTCTGGGCATGGACGTAGAAACCCTGCGGGCGGCGATGCAATCGGGCGAGGTTGTCTGCCAATCGGAATCGGGCACTGGGACGGACGCGGGAAAGACGCGGTTGATCATGCGCTCCAGCCGCCGGGTCTGGGCCGCCGAAATCGCGTCGGATGGCACGGCTCATGAAATCCCCGCCCCGCGCGCTGCCGCAAAAGCGGCCACTGCGGCCACTGCGTTGCGCGATCGCATCCGTGCGCATTTGACCGACCTGTCTGCCGCAGATGTGCCGATGACCTACGGCCAGCTTGCTCGGGCTATGGGGCTCTATATGCCGGGGTCCATTAGCAAAGTCACGCAGGCGCTCGAGGCGACAATGGTCGAGGACGCCAAGAATGGCGCGCCGTTCCTGGCCTCACTGGTCGTCAGCAAAGTTGGGCAGGGCAATGCGGCCAAAGGGTTCTTTCAGCAGGCGCGCGCACTGGGCCGAGGACCGGGTTTGGGCGAAGACGACCGCGCCTACTACCAG
>NZ_CALJXO010000027.1:0-8770 GCF_937988555.1 uncultured Boseongicola sp.
TGCCTATCCTTGTAATAGGCAGCCCTGGCGGCAGCCGCATCA
Source organism: uncultured Boseongicola sp. (assembly GCF_937988555.1). Taxonomy (NCBI): domain Bacteria; kingdom Pseudomonadati; phylum Pseudomonadota; class Alphaproteobacteria; order Rhodobacterales; family Paracoccaceae; genus Boseongicola; species uncultured Boseongicola sp. The sequence goes on from NZ_CALJXO010000027.1 coordinate 43, forward strand.
TTGGCTATGTCGCGCAAGGCATCATCGCCCACTTGGATTGGGGCATGGACATGCAGCGGGCTGTTTCGATGCCGCATCTCGTAAATCGCTTTGGTACATATGACTTGGAAGCGGGTACGGGGGCTGAAAACCTCGCTGAACCGCTGACTGACCTTGGGTTTGAAGTAAAATCCAGAGGCCTTAACTCGGGACTGCATGCGATAGCGATAGGCGACCAATTACAAGGTGGTGCGGACCCCCGCCGAGAGGGAATAGCGCTTGGCGAATAGAACGATCAGCGCCAGTGCACGATCGGTCTTCTGTTTCTTGTGCGAGCACGGAAATGTTCTGACTACGAAGTGTGTATCAAATCAGGTGGCAAGTGCCCGGTCTTCATCGGACATTGCATCGGGCAGATCATCGAAGCTGGAATAGTTGAGCCGGTAGAGTTGCGCATAGAGGCCTCCGAGCTCGATCAGAGTATCGTGGTTACCTTGCTCTACCAGCCGCCCCTGTTGCAGAACGATGATGCGGTCGGCATTCCGGATCGTGGCGAGGCGATGCGCGATGACCAACCCGGTACGCCCTTCCAGCAGTCTCTGCAGCGCTTTCTGAATCTGCATTTCGGTGTAGCTATCGATATTGGCGGTAGCCTCGTCCAGCACCAGAATTTTAGCATCTGCAACCAGCGCGCGAGCAAAGCTAAGCAGCTGGCGTTGTCCAAGGCTCAGGTTGCTTCCGCGCTCTGCCAGCTTGGTGTCATACCCCTGTGGTAGTGCCTCGATGAATTCATGCGCGCCAACGGCTATTGCGGCTTCAACCACCGCATCGTCATCGGCCCAGTCGGAGGCATAACGAATGTTTTCCCGTATTGTCCCGGTGAATAGGTAGGGCTCTTGCAGCACCATTGCGATATGGCGTCCAAGGCTCTTCTGTGTGACGTCTCGCACGTCACGCCCGCCAACCAAAACCGCGCCGTCCTGCACGTCGTAAAACCGGTGTATCAGCGCCATTGAGCTTGATTTCCCAGAGCCGGTCGGGCCGACTAGCGCCACCGTTTCACCAGAGTTCACGCGAAAACTAACGTCTTTGAGCACGGGGTGCTCCGGATTGTAGCCGAAGCTCACATTGCGGAATTCGACCGAACCATCATCGCAATCCCCGAGCGGCGTCGCATCGGGGGCGTCTTCGACATCGACATCGACGTCCAGAACTTCTGTTAGACGATGGCCAGAAGCCATCGCGCGCTGCATTACCGAATATTGCATTGTCAGCGAGCGGATTGGGTCGAAGAACCGCTGGATATAGAACAGGAACGCCACCATGACGCCGACCTCGATACGCCCTGACACCACCATCATGCCACCGGCCAAGGCCACCACAGCCATAGCGCTGCCTGTCAGAGTGTCCACAATCGGGATCATGATCTGCGCCAGTTTCGAGGCGCGCAGTTGGGCATTGTAAGTATTGTCAACGAGCTGCCCATAAAGTTCGGCATTCAGGGTGCCGCGGTTCATGGCTTGAACGGCACGCACGCCGTGAATAGCCTCGGCCAGAGCGCCATTGGTGATGGAGTTCGCCTCATGGGCAGCCATGAACGCGGCACGGGCCCGGCTTAGCCACAAGATGCGAACCCCGAATAGTATCGGAATGACGATCAGGACCATCAACCCCAGTTGCCAGTCGAGCCAAAGCATAACCACTACGATCCCAAAAAGGAGCAGCAGGTCCCCTATAGCGAGCACCGAGGTTTCAAGGAATTCCTGCATCGAGTTCACATCGCCTTGCAAACGCGACATCAGCCGGCCGACCTCGGTTTTGTCCATGAATGAGAGCGACACGCGCTGCAAATGGCTGAACATTGCGCGCCGAATATCGAACAGAACGTCCTCGGCCATTCGGCCGGTCACGATCTCCTGCACACGGGAAGCAACAAAATTAATGGCGACGACGATAGCAAAGACTGCCAGGACGCCCAGCAGCACGGTGGGGGGCGTATCCGGCGCCATTCCATTATCGATTGCATAGCGGATTAAAAGCGGGATTGTCAGCTGCGAGCCTGTGAATGTTACCACGGCGGCAACGGAAATCGCCACATGGCGTTTGTAGGGGCGGACAAACTGCCAGATCCGCTGAGCGACCTTGCCGTCGAACACCCGCCCAAAGATCTCCTCTTCGATGCGCTCCGATCCGACAACTGCGCGCATACGTGGGCGTTCATCCTCGTGCGGGTCACGCGGCTCATCGGCTCTTGTCTTGCTCATGGTACATCGACCTTCTCGGCCAGCATCTCGGCATTTGGACGCATCTGCAGTGCGTGCAAGTCGCTGTAGCGTCCTCCCAGCTTCAACAATTCCTCGTGGCTGCCTTGTTCAACGATCCGCCCGCGTTCCAGAAACAGGATCCTATCAGCGTGCATCAGGCTTGCCAGCCGATGGGCCACGATCAGCGTCACACGATCTTTGGCATATTCTTTTAGTGCCCTTCGAATGCGGTTTTCTGTGCCGGCATCAATGGCGGCCGTGGAATCGTCGAAGATTAAGACCGCAGGCTTCATCATAAGCGTGCGCGCTATAGATAGTCGCTGGCGCTGGCCGCCGGACAGCGACACACCGCGCTCGCCGACGATCGTGCCGTACTTGCCGGGCAAACCAAGGATATAATCATGCAGTTGCGCGGACTCCGCGACGCCGCGGATTTGGCGCGTCTCAGTGAAGGGATCGGCATAGGCGATGTTGTTTTCGATTGAGGTTGTGAACAAGAAGTTGTCTTGCTGGACAACAGCCACAGCCTGACGAACTGACGCCAGGGTTGCATCGCGAATGTCCTGGCCGTCGATGCTGATGGAGCCTTGTGTGGGATCGTAAAAACGCGGGATCAGGTGCATCAAAGTCGTTTTCCCGGAGCCTGGCGGGCCGACAATGCCGACAGTCTCGCCCCTGTGTGCCTCGAAGCTGATGCCTGACACTGCCTTTCGGTCCGCGTTCCCCGCGTATGCAAAGCTAACATTTTCAAGCTTCAGCGTTCCGTCGGTTATCTTCAGATCTTGCGCGTCCGGTGCGTTGTCGATTTCGGTTTCGTGGTCAATGAGAGCGAATAGACGCGCTCCACAGGTCGAGGCGCGAGCGTATCCATTAACCATCATGCCCAGCTGCCGGACTGGCATCTGGAGGATGGTCATAAAGGTCAGGAAAGTGGCCAGAGTGCCCAGCGTGATTTCCCCTGACGCTACCTGCCGTCCGCCAAAATACAGGACCAACCCCATGGCGGCAAAGAATGCCAGCGTCATCGCAGAGGTGTTCTTGACGCGAGTTTCGATCCTTTGATGGCTAAGTTCCAGCGCCGATTTTGAGGCGACCTCGAACTTTGCCATTTCGTACTCTGAGGAGGCAAAGGCGCGAACCACGCGAATACCGGCAAGGTTTTCCTCCATTACCTGACTGAGAACGCCCAGCCTTTCTTGTAGGGTAAGCCAGGTCCGGCGGAGAGCCAGTCGCATAACCGTGCTGCGCCATCCCGCGAAGGGCACGAATGATAGTGCGAGCAGGCCAAGACTTAGATTGGTCGACAGCAACAGCGTCGCTCCAAGCCCGATCAACAGGCCCAGAAGCACGGTGCGCACCAGTGCGGTGGAAAAAAACATCCGCACACCTTCCAGGTCCAGCATTCCAACCGTGATCAGATCTCCCGAATGGGTCCGGTCGTGGAACGAAAAGGGCAGGCTCTGGATTTTTCCGTAAACAGCATTGCGAATATCGCGCGCCATCGAATGCCCGACGGATTCTGCGGTGTAGTTTTGGATAAGTGTGAAAAACCCGCGTCCAACGCTTGCCAGAAACAATAGCACTGCAATCTGGTAAAGCGTTTCGGGTTCGGCCCCTGCCGCGGCCACGGCTTGGGTCTGATCCACCGCGCGCCCCAGGAGAACTGGGATCGATAATTGCATAAGTACCGCGGCCACAGTTGCCGCCAGCGCTAGCCCGGCGCGCACGGGATAGCGAAACGACATCCGCGTGATGCGGGCGATGGCACCAAGCCCTGCGTGTGGGTCAACAGTGGCTGTTCGGCGAAATATCCGGTCGGAACTAACGTCACGGCCAGATTGGGAGTTTTTTGTCATTCAATTGTTGCTGCGGACTGAGCGTCGCGGCCTCCATATGGCTCGAACTAATAGTCTAATGTCTGAGAGACTGGCAATGTTTGATCGTGAAATGAAGTCGGCGCGGCTCGGGGCGTTGACACAAAAAGCCATCTTGAGCCGGCATGGTGGCTCTTTGACCGCCGTGAATGGCGTTATCATGCCTCCTCGACGACCGATCTGACGGCGGGGAATAAGCGTTGAATGGCCAAAGTATCCTCCGTACGCCGCCAGTTCACGCCCCCGTCCACAATTATTCCACTCACGAACCACTCAAGCGTTGGTGTATTCTGACTAAACTGGCGCAACGTCCTAAGCTGGCTGTCATCTGATAGTTGAGAGAAAAAATTCAATTACCTTATGTGTCTGGGCCGACCACGCTGTTATGCAAGACACCAATTTCAACGATCTCGCTTTCGACTACGTCTCCGGGCAGGCAGTAGCGCGTTGCGGGGGTCAAGCCTGGCGCGGGAGACCAGTTGCCGCCTAACTCTTTGTCGGTCGACCAGGCCGTGCCTGCGGGCGTTCCCGTCAGAATGACCATGCCAGGCTTGAGTGTGAAGTTAACCGAGAAGAAATGGATCAGTTCCGCGCAGCTCCAGATCATATCGGCCGTGCTTGTTTGCTGACGCAATTCGCCGTTGATCCGAGTGCGTAGTGTGAGCGCTTGAGGATCGGGCAGTTCGTCGACGGTGACGATGACGGGACCAAGAGGCAGACTTGTGTCAAAAGCCTTGCCGCGCCCCAATTCATACCAAGTGAATCCCTCCGGCGTCCTTCGCACCTGCCGATCGCGGGCGGTCGCGTCATTAGCGACAGTATAGCCGAAGACATGATCTAGCGCCTGATGCACCGGAATATGGCGGCCGGGTTTCCCAATGACTACGGCCAGTTCTGTTTCCAGATCCAGCTTTTGCGTCAGTTTGGGATCGCAGATGATACTTTCTCCAGGTCCGATCACACAATCGGATGTCTTGACGAAGAATTCGGGTTCCTTGCCACTGAGCGGGGTATTTAGCTTTTCCGCATTGTGAGCATGATAGTTGCTGCCCGCGCAGAGTACGGTCGAGGGCACCACAGGCTCCAGCAAATGTATGCGCTTCAACTCATGCCGATCTGTTTCTGCCGCATCGGACATCATCCGACGCGCCTCGCCAAGCGCCGCGGCCCCCCCCGAAATAAAGGCCGTCATGTCCGAAAAGGCTCCCGTCGAAAGGTCAATTACCGTGTCACCATCCAGCACGCCAAACCGTGTAGCACCGTCCAATTCGAACCGACATATACGCATTGAAGTCCTCCTTTATCGTGACAGAAAAGCGGCGGTCAGAATAACCCCAAGTCCCGCAACGCCAATGCGAAGATACTTATCGGGTACAAGTTGCGTCAGCCGTGCGCCCATATAGCCGCCCGCCAATGCGCCAGCCAGAACCGTTCCGGCTGCGACCCAGTCGATCAGACCCGAAAAGGCCAGTGGTATCACCGCAACTGTGTTCATGCTGAAAGCGAAAAGGTTCTTGGTGGCATTCGCTTTTCGCATGCCCATGCCCGCCAGCGACAGCACTGCTAGCAAAATAAACCCGTAGCCTGCGCCGAAGTAGCCGCCGTAGATGCCAGTCACGAAGAGCAATATCCCTGTGACCGATTGCAGGCGATCGCCTGGAAAAAGGCGCTTCATGATATCGGTCAGGCGGTTGCCCAGTAGGATTGCGATTACCGCAATGATCAGCAGCACAGGTATGACTGCCAGAAATGCCTTTTCGGACGACCAGATCAGCGCCATGGCTCCGCAGAAGGCGCCTAACAGTGCAGGTAGCATCAGCCTTACAAGCCCGCGTATATTGTCCAGTAACTCGTGCCGAAGCACCCATATTGCGGGCAGTTGAGACGGCCAGACGGCGGCGGTGCCCGTCGCGTTGGCGGCCAGCGGTGGTAGCCCTGCGGCCAGTAGCATCGGAAAAATGAAAAGTTTGGCGCCGCCCGCCGCGGCGTTCACGATACCACCCAAAACTCCTGCGGCCAGGAATAGCGCAAACTGAGCTGTCATCCATGCGGCGGCTTTTTAAGCACGGCATCAGGCAGACTTGTCGCGGTCAGCGCGAAATGTTGAGCTGTCAGCTCGCAGGCACGGCCAGCCTCACGTGACAGCACGGCGTCTGAAATCGCCTGGTGTTCGGCATCTAGGTCGCGCTGTCCCAGTTTTTGATAGACTGATGCGCGTCGATAGCGCGCGCATTGATCATGTAGGCTGGCGCGCACCTTCAAAAGCCATTTGGAACCACAAGCCGCGACCATTGCGGAATGAAAGGCCGTGTTGGCATCTTCCCAGGCGTCGGGAACACCGGAAGTGATCTGAGCCAGCGCCGCGTCCTGTTTGCGCATAAGATAGCTTGCCGCGACCACCTTGGATTCCCATTCCGTATCGCCTTTGGCGATCGAGAGCCGCAACGCGGCCAACTCGATTTCAGTACGGGCGATGTTCAGATCCTGGAATTCGATCAGATTAAGTGGCGCGACGGTAAATCCACGATTTCCTTCTGCGATCACCAATTGGTCGGTGGCAAGCATCTGCAATGCTTCGCGCAGTGGAGTCGGACCCACTTCGTAAAGCGTTTTCAGCTTTTCGATCCGCAACCGCTCTCCGGGGGGGCGTACACCGCTAATAATGTCGACGCGCAGCGCCCGATGGGCGGCCTGGGCAAGCGTCTCGCCGGCATCCAGCGTCAAGCCAGTAGCGGTGGCGTTGATCAGGAGGTTGAGGTCACTCAAAGGCGTTTCCTAATTTGCTGCTTGGGCGCTCTTTGACAGATTTATTTCAATATTGACAGGCTTGATTCTATATGTAATCCAATTTTATCGATAAAATGGAGTTGTGTCGAGAAAATGAAACTGGTCACGTTTAGAAGTGGTGGGAAAATCGGTGCTGGCTTTGTTGACGGCAAGCAGATCGTGGTCTGTGCCGAAGGCGAGGATGCGGCCTATGCTGTGCGCTCCCTGATTGAAACCGGACCGGAGGGTATCCAGGATTGGGCCGCGAAAGGTGCAAACGCAGAGCGCGTTGCGCTGGCAGATGTAACACTGCTGGCTCCAATTCCTGAACCGCGCCGTGACGTGTTCTGTGTTGGAAAAAACTACTTTGCACATGCCAACGAGTTTCACTCCAGCGGATTTGATTCCAGCGGGAAGGAGGCTGTGCCAAGCGCACCGATCATCTTTACCAAGGCCACGACAAGTATTGTAGGACCGGACGCCGTGGTGCGCGGTTCGCTCGACCCGACGCAGACCGTGGACTACGAGGGCGAGCTTGGTGTCATCCTTGGCACGCGCGCTTTCCAGGTGCCCAAGGATAAGGCCTATGATCAGGTTTTCGGCTATGTGGTCATGAACGATGTCACCTCGCGCGAATTGCAGCGTCATCACAATCAGTGGGTCATCGGAAAGGGCATCGATACATTCTGCCCGATGGGACCTTACATTGTGACGTCAGATGAGGTCGGAGATGTAACCAAGCTGGTGCTTGAGACCGAAATCAATAGCGAACCTCGCCAGAAAGCATCGGTCGCCGATCTGATTTTCGACATTCCTACTCTGATCGAGACGATGTCCGCGACTATGACTCTTTTGCCTGGCGATATCATCGCCACGGGCACCCCCGATGGGGTTGGCATCGGCTTCAAGCCGCCCAAGTATCTCGCCAAGGGTGATCGTATGAGTGTGCGCATCACCGGGCTTGGAGAGTTGAACAACACGATTGGCTGACACTCAATCCGGCCAGACCGATTTAGACTGATGGAAAATTCCAGGGAGGATACAACCATGAAGACATCAATGACCCTTGCCGCAGCAGCGGCGTTCGCGGGACTAACTGCTGCACCGCTTGCAGCACAAGAGGTCTACTTCGCGGGAAAAAGCATCGACGTGATCGTGCCCTTCGGCCCGGGCGGCGCGACTTTCGTTTCAGCCAAGTTTCTTGAGCCCTATTTCGAAAAGCATCTGCCAGGCAATCCCGAGATAAACGTTATCGACCGGCCCGGTGGAGGGTCGATCCTGGGGGCCAACTGGTTTGAACAGAACGCCAACTCGGACGGCACCACGATCCTGTTCACCACGTCATCGACGGCTAACCCCTTCGTGCTTGGACAAGAGGGCGTGGAATACAAACTGGCGGATTATCGCGTCGCCTACAGCCATCCGTTCAGTGCAGTGGCCTATGTGTCGCCTTCGACAGGGGTGACCAGTGCCGCTGACATTAAAAGCTCTAACGTTCCGCTGATCTATGGTGGCATCGCCGCTGCAGCATCTGACTTGCCGGGCCTGTTGTCCTTCGAGGTTCTGGGGGTTGATGTGAAATCGGTGCTTGGTTTTAATGGACGCGGTCCGGTGCGGCTTGCGTTCGAACAGGGCGAGGTGAACATCGACTATCAGTTCACACCGGTCTACCTAACCCAGGTCGTCCCGTCCGTTGAGGCCGGCACAGCCGTTCCGCTTTGGACCGGTGGCGCCGCAGATGCTGACGGCAATCTGACCCAGCGCGATCCGATCGCGCCAGAATTGCCATCGGTCTACGAGGTCTATGAAGAGCTGAACGGTAAGGCACCTGCAGGTATCGAGTGG
>NZ_CALJXO010000028.1:0-6426 GCF_937988555.1 uncultured Boseongicola sp.
GGTGGCTGGGCGACCGGTATGTGACGGGAAAAACTCGGACCATTCCCGCTCGAAGACTTCCCAGTCGATCAGGGCGGCGAGCTTCACCAATTCATGGCGCATGTCGATCATTTCGACCAACCGGGCGCGCAGGAGGTCGTCGTGTTCTGCGGGTGGTTTTCTTGGCTTCATCTCGTGGCTCGAAATTGCAGGGTTCCTATCTCCATAATACCAAACCCTGCAACTCTAGCCCAACAAAATCGTACTATTTCCAAACAAAATCAGCCGGATAGGAGTTATTCAGGGCGAACTAAGTATCCCCGTTCGCAGCGGCTAGCTTGCGTCATTGCTGGTGTCTGGACAAGCTCAATGCGTCGCGACGCCGCCGTCTTAAGTGCATCGCGCAGAACTCACACAGGCAGCGGTCTAAGATATTCGTGGACGCGGTGAGGGGCGGGAACCGTTTGCGGAGTATGTCGAGTCACGCGGTCTATGGTCGGCATAGGAAGCGATTCTGCCATCCCAAAACAGACTGGTTCGCATGGTGTCGATAGCGCTGCGACCTAGCCGGCCTTTCGGGTGCCGATCACCTTAAAGTCCACGGGGTTTGACAACCCGTCCTTGAAATATACGGCGCTTTGGGCCGTCCCGCGAAGGTGGCCCAGTCCGTTGTCTTCGCGCAAAAGCGTGGCGGGTGTTGCGGTCGCGCGGGCAACGGCGCGTGCGATGTCGTCTCCGACACTACCAATCATGACTGACAAAGCGCGCGGCATTTCAAGATCAGCGCCCGCAAGCGTGCCGTCAGCCAGCGTGAGCCGCTGGTTTTTGCGGAACACCTCACGGCCATTGATCAGAAAGCTTTTGATCGAAGAACCGGCCGTCGCCATTGCGTCTGTGACCAGAAAAATTCTCTCTGATTGCGGTTTTGCCGAGAGGGCGATGCGCATTGTGGCTGGGTGGACATGTACCCCATCGGCAATGAGGCCCGCGTAGATGTCGTCACGGACAAGGGTTGCGCCCACTAAGCCAGGTTCGCGGTTTCCAAGTTGGCTCATCGCGTTAAATAAGTGCGTCACGCACCGCGCACCGGCATCAAAGGCCGCGTGGCAGGTGGCGGCGTCTGCATCAGTGTGGCCCAAAGACACGACTATGCCTGCGTCTGCCAGGGACCTGATCTGTGCGGTCGTTGCGTTTTCGGGCGCGAGAGTCACCATGACATTTGCCAGTCGCTCGGCCGCCGAGAGCATGAGACGGAGGTCCTCATCGCTCATCGGACGGATGAGGTGCGGGTCATGTGCGCCTTTGCGCGCGACGGAAAGATGGGGGCCTTCAAGATGGATGCCTACAATCCCGCTAATTTTTTCCGCGATAGCCTGTTCGACGGCGTCGATTGCGGCGCGGGTGCGTTCAGGAGTGTCTGTGATCAAGGTCGGTAATAGGGCCTGCGTGCCAGCCGTAGCGTGGGCTTCGGCCATTGTGCGCAGCGTCGCCACGGATTGGTCATCGTTGAACATCACACCGCCGCCGCCGTTGACTTGCAAGTCGACAAAGCCGGGTGTGATCAAGCCGCCATTCAGGGTTTCGACCGGACAATCCGTTGATAATGCGTGCCGGGATTGGACGCTTAAGGACCGGTCTGCGTTGACCACAAGCGCTTGATCGGTGTGTAGCGTTTGCCCATCGTGGATTTGAGCACCAATGTAAGCTTTGACGGGGCCGTTCATACCGTTTCGGTCACTTTCTTCAGGTGGCGGGGTGCGTCCGGGTTGATGCCGCGTGAGGCGGCGGTTCGCTCGACCATGGCGTAAAAGCTGGCGATCAGGGCAATAGGATCCGTAAGGGCATGACCGGTGCGCGTGATGGGCAACACATTGGCCAACTGAACTTTGTCGGTCGTGGCAAACACCGACGCGCCTTTGGCTGCGATCTCGTCGGCGACGCCTGCAAGCGCGCTTTCGGCCTCGTCCTGCGAGGCGAGGGCGATGACTGGGAAGCCGTGGTCAACGATAGAAACTGGGCCGTGCAGAACTTCGGCCGAGGAGTAGGATTCTGCGTGGATTTGGCACGTTTCTTTGAATTTCAGGGCGGCCTCGTTTGCGATAGCGTAGGCCGGCCCGCGCCCAAGGCAGAAGACCGAGTTTCGCCCTTCTAGGGCTGCGCGGGCCTCGGGCCAGTCGGAGAGAACCGCGCTTTCGAGTTTGTCGGGAAGGTCGTGAACGGCAGCAAGGAGGGCGTCATTTTCGGCCCACTCGGCCAATAGCCATATGCCTGCAACGGCGGAATTCACGAAGGTCTTTGTTGCGGCCACGCTAATTTCCGGTCCGGCGTGCAGGTTCAATGTGTGATCGGCAACCTGCGCCAGCGGGCTTTCGGGATGGTTGGTCATTGCAATGGATAGAGCCCCCCCGGCGCGCGCCATGCGCGCCATTTCTACGATGTCGGGGCTTTTGCCGGATTGCGATACGGACAGGCAGACGCTGCCTTTAAGGTTTAGCTGCCGGTTGTAGATTGACGCGATGGAGGGTCCGATCGAGGCGATGGGTGTGCCCATGAGAAGCTCGGAGGCATATTTAAGATAGGTCGCCACGTGGTCGGATGAGCCACGGGCCACGCTGACCATGAAGCCCGGCGCTTGGGCGCGGATGGCATCAGCGGCGCGGCGGATATCGTCGCCGCCGTCCTGCAGAAGCCGGTCAACGGCGACTGGTATTTCCAAAATCTCGCGCCGCATTTGTGTTTGTGTCATCAGGGCGTCCTATTCTTTGGCAAGGCGAAGTTCGGCTACAAAGTTGTAGGCGTCTCCGCGATATATAGATTGAGTGAATTCCACCGTGCGCCCGTCAGCGAGATACGAGGTACGCTCAATGCGAAGGCCTGCCTTGCCCGGCTCGACATCCAAGAGGGCGGCGTTGCCGTCTCCGAGATTGATGGCAGAGATTTTCTGCAGGGCGCGGACGGGTCTGAGACCGGCCTGACCAAGCACTTCATATAGAGACGTTTCCACCAAAAGCGGGTTGGGCAGCATCTCGGTCGAGAGCGACGCACGCTCAATCGCCATCGGCTTGCCGTCGGCGGTCCTGAGGCGCGCGATGCGCGATACAGAGGCATCCGGGGACAACGCAAGGGCCAGGACTTCGTCGGGCGACGCCATGAAAACTCCGCGCTCAAGCCAGACGCTGGTCGACGCCATGCCGCGTCGCGACATGTCTTCGCTGAAGGACGTGAGGCGCGACAGGGATTGTTCGATCTGGGGCGTGCCCGGGGCCACAAACGACCCAGAGCCCTGTTTCTGAATGACAATGCCATCTTCGGCGAGCGCATGGATGGCTTTGCGCACGGTCACGCGGGACAGATCGGTTATGGTTGCGATCTCGCGTTCGGGCGGCAGGGAGTTGCCGGCCTTCAGAACGCCCTGATCAACTCCCTCGCTGAGCCGCTGGCGCAGCTGCACATAGCGCGGCCCGCCGTTGGGGCGCAGCCATTTGCCGGGGTCGAGGAAGTCCACGATGGTCATTGCGGGCATCCCTGGGAAATGGCTGCGCGCGACTTGGCAAGTTGAAAGGCGCCGTCCAAAGCGCTGCCACGGGACGCGATCCGCCCCGTCAGGGCCTTTGGCGGCAGGTAAGACGCATAGTGTGGTCCCACGCCTCCGGTGAGGCACAGAGTGTCGCCGGGAAGAAAGCCCAAGACCGACAGGCCCTTCGACAGATAGTCGGCGCCGTCTTTCATCAGCGACACCCCCCACGTGTCCCCGGCATCTGCACCAGAGACAACAAGAGGGGCCAAAGACCCAAAATCACCCGGTTTGGCCGACAGGCTGAATGATACGATCGCGTTTGGATCGTCGCCAAATTTGGCCATCAAGGCGCGGGTAAGGTCGGTGTGAGCGGCAAGGCCGTCGTGACATAAGATTGTGCGCTCGAGTGCCGCGCGTCCAAGCCATGCACCAGAGCTTTGGTCCGAGATTTGAAAGCCCCAGCCACCTATGTATCTGAAGTGCCCGTCCTTGCTGGCGGCGACAATCGTGCCTGTGCCAACAGACAAGAGAAACCCATCCTGATCACCCAACGCGCCGGTGACAGCAGTGGGGCGATCGTCTGTGACGGAAGCGCTTTTGTAGGGGAGGGCGGATGCGATCCGCTGGCTGTCCGCCGGGGTCATGACACCGGCTAGGCCCAAATGCGCCACTGCATCTCGCAGTGCGCCCGGTGAGACGCCCGCTTTTTTGGCAGCAGCAAGGACGGTGGAGATGATGTTTTTGATCGCAAGTTCTGGGTCAGATGAGGCGTTGGCGCGCCCACCTTCGGCTTGCGCAAGTACGCCCGCTGAAGGCGTGCCAATGGCGACACGACATCCGGTGCCGCCGCCATCTACGCCAATAAGTATAGGGTGCTCTGAGCCAAACATAAGATACCTTTATAATACCTATTTTGGAAAAGATAGACTTATTTGGCGGAATCTCCGCATTATTGGCCTTAGTATTATGGGGAAAATACGGAAGCCGAATAAATGGTAGACAAGAGGTATTTAAAAGGTATTAAATTAGGGAAGGAGATTCGAATGCTGCTTCCAACCACTGAAATGCTACCCGAAGGTGAGGCGATTGATCGGCTTTCTGCAGATCAGGCGGCGGCGTTCTTTGTGCGCGGACAGCGGTTGGCGGTTGAAGCGATTGGCCAGGCTGCGCCCGAAATTGCGAGGGGTGCCCAGGCGATGGCGGCGGCTATTCGCTCCGGTGGCTCACTTGTTTATGCTGCAGCGGGAAGTTCCGGGTTGATGGCGCTTGCAGATGCCTGCGAATTGCCGGGCACATTTGGGATTCCTGCTGAGACAATCCAAATCCATATGGCAGGCGGCGTCCCGGCAGATGGCCGCATGCCCGGCGATACGGAAGACGACACTGAAGCTGCCGACGTCATTGGGCGCGGGGTTTCTGCGGGTGATGTTGTTATTGTCTTAAGTGCCAGTGGCACGACGCCTTTCGCTTTGGCTGTGGCGGAGGTTGTGAAATCCAAGGGTAGCGTTCTCATTGCAATCGCTAGCAATCGGGGGTCGCCATTGCTTGAGCTGGCTGACATTCCGATTTGTCTTCAAACACCTCCCGAAGTTATCGCCGGATCGACGCGTTTGGGGGCAGGGACCGCACAGAAAGCGGCGTTGAACCTGATGTCCTCGCTAATGGGGATTGCGCTGGGACATGTGTACCAGGGTCAGATGGTCAATGTCGTGGCGGACAATACCAAGCTGATCAATCGCGCGGTCGGGATCATCGTGGGCATTTCCAATGTTTCGGAAGCCGCGGCGAGAATGGCGCTGGACCGGTCTGGTGGAGACACCAAGGCCGCAATTCTTGTCGCTGCCGGTGTGACGCTGAAAGACGCAAAAGCGCTGCTATCCGCGCATATCGGGCATCTTGAGCCCTGCTTCAATTCACTAAAATCAAACCAAGACATAAAAGTCTAATTAGGGAGAATACTATGGAAAAGTCCAAATTGATCGGTGCCATGCTGGCCTCGACGCTCATTGCCGGAACGGCAACGGCGCAAGACGTGACGCTGACGATTGAAAGCTGGCGCAACGATGACCTTGCCATCTGGCAGGACAAAATCATCCCTGCCTTTGAAGCGGAACACCCCGGGATCAAGCTGAATTTCACACCGTCGGCCCCGGCTGAGTACAACGCTGTTTTGAACTCAAAGCTGGATGCCGGTTCGGCAGGCGACATTATCACATGCCGCCCGTTCGATGCATCACTCGCACTATTTGAAGCGGGCCATCTTGCCGATATCAGCGACATTGACGGTATGGCGAGCTTTTCTGCGGTATCAAAATCCGGTTGGAGCACGGATGACGCCTCCACTCAGTTTTGCGTGCCGATGGCGTCAGTGATCCATGGGTTCATCTACAACAAGGACGCTTTCGCTGAAGTCGGCGTTGAAGAGCCAACAACCGAAGCGGAGTTCTTCGCGGTCCTCGATAAGATCAAGGAAGACGGCACTTACATCCCGATGGCTATGGGCACGAACGACCAGTGGGAAGCCGCGACGATGGGTTACAACAACATCGGGCCAAACTACTGGAAAGGCGAAGAGGGCCGTCTGGCGCTTTTGGCCGGTGACCAGAAATTGACGGACGAAGCTTGGGTTGCACCTTATCGCCAGTTGGCGAAATGGGGTGCCTATCTGGGCGATGGTTTCGAGGCGCAAACCTATCCGGACAGCCAGAACATCTTCACGCTGGGTCGGGCTGCGGTTTATCCGACCGGTTCGTGGGAAATCTCGGGCTTCAATGGCTTGGCTGATTTTGAGATGGGCGCCTTCTATCCGCCTGTGCAGAACGCCGGGGACACCTGCTATATCTCGGATCACACCGACATCGGTATTGGGATGAATGCTGCCACACCAAATGCCGAAGCTGCAACGGTCTTCCTGAACTGGGTTGGCTCGT
>NZ_CALJXO010000029.1:0-9511 GCF_937988555.1 uncultured Boseongicola sp.
CCCAAGCACGCGCCATGGAACGCAGCACGCTCGTCAACTGACTTGCCGGGTCCTGCGGGAAGGCTTCATCGGTTTCCTCCTCGTAAGCCTCCAGCATGGCATGGAGCGTATCAGAGGCAATTTCATCCTCAATAACAAAGAGATCAGGATCAAGGTGCGCGACCTGCACGGAGTAGGTCATGATGAAGCGCGCAAAGAGCTTGTTGGCGGCTTCGTGCCCCAAAAGGTTGGCGTATTCGCGGTGGCGCGCACTATTCATACCGATGTTCAGGATCGCTCCGGGGCCGCCCCAGTCGGGGTCTTCGGACGAGGGGCGGACGGACACGAGGGGGGCGCTGCCGAAAGGGGCAAGGATCGCTTTGGTGTCGATCTCGGCGCCAGACGCGATGTGGGCCACGGTTGTAAATGGGAGCGCCACCGTTTGCGGTACCGGCAATTCGAGGCGGATCAGACGTTGCAGGCACTTCGCGCGGCCGCCATGCGTGTGCGTGGCGAGGTTGGCCGCTGGATCGACGACAATAAAGTCTGATATTTCAACGAGTTTCTGCACTGCGGCGAATCCTTCCGCGACAGCATACGCGCAGTTGGAAATCGATCAAGGAGTGTCAGAAAATGCCGACACTACGTCGCGGGCGGCGTGTCCGTGGGGTCTCAGCCCGCGCCGGCGTTTTTATCCCGTTAACAACCGCTAAAACGCATCAAATCGCGACGTCGGGACTACGTCGGGCTTGCGTCCTTGCGGGCGTTCGCACTGTTGTGAGGGTGTAAATCCGGGGGCGCGGCGCGTGAACCTTGTTTTAACGGTGATGCGGTATCCCTTAGGTTGCTTCGATTCGCGTCAGATCAGCAACGGCCAGACAGGCCGCGCTGATGCGATGAAGCAAGTTAAGACGATTGCGCCGCAAGATTGCGCTGTCGGCGTTGACCTGAACGGTCTCGAAGAATGCGTCGATGGGGGATCGCAATCCCGCAAGCGCAGACATCGCAGCTGAGAAATCTTCGGCCTTCATGGCCGGGGCAATGGCGGCTTCTGCCGTGTCGAGCGCGACGAAGAGAGCTTTTTCTTCGTCCGTTTCGGCAAGCTTTGGATCGGCACCGTAGGAGTATTCGACGCCGTCATTTTCCTCGGCTTGTCGAAGGATGTTGTGGGCGCGTTTGAAGCCCTGAATGAGGTTCTCGCCATCATCGGTGGCAAGGAAGCCGGAGAGCGCAGTGGCCCGATTGACAAGGAGCGTGAGATCGTCGGCATTGGGCATCGCGAGACAGGCGTCGATGACGTCATGGCGGATGCCACGGTCACGGAGATAGACCTTTAGGCGGTCGTGGAGGAAGGTTAGGAGATCGTTTCTAGCAGGCACAAATATCGCTCGCCATTCAATTCCACTTCTTTGGCGTCGATAAAGCTCTGCGACCTTTTCTGCAGCGTCTCGAATACGACGCTCTTTGATGGCAGGCTTTAATGGTAAGGCGGAATTGATCGTTGCGATACTCTCGGATGCATCTTCGCCCACGACCTCTGAAATCTCATTTGAAACTTCCTTACCGCGTTCAAAGTCATTCAGAATTTGCGAAGAGATACAATCTTTCAGCCTATTAAGCTCGGGTTGACGGCGAACTTCGAAGCTGCTGTCCATTGCGTCAATAAGGCGAAGCGTGTGTGCACCTTCTAGCACCAACCTAATAACGCCCAGCGCCGCACGTCTCAGCGCAAACGGATCCTTGCTCCCGGTCGGTTTCTCATCAATCGCCCAAAACCCGGTCAGTGTCTCAATCTTATCCGCCAGCGCCACGGCAACCGACAACGGCGCAGTCGGCACGTCATCAGACGGTCCAAGCGGTTGATAATGCTCGCGGGCAACGGCGGCGACGGCCTCGCTTAGGCCTGCGGCTTTGGCGTAGTATTCGCCCATGATGCCTTGAAGTTCGGGAAACTCGTAGACCATCTCGGACGTCAGATCGGCTTTCGCGATACGGCCTGCCTGTTCGGCTTGGTCGGGGTCGGCTCCGACGGCGGGCGCGATCTCGCGAGCGAGTGCCGAGACGCGGTCGATCTTGTCGGCAGTGGTGCCGAGTTTATTGTGGAAAGTAACGGATTTTAGCGCGTTTTGCCATGGCTCCATGCCCGCTTTCGCGATCCGCAGGTCGTTTTCCCAGAAGAATTTAGCGTCGGCCAAACGCGCCGACAGGACCTTTTGGTTGCCTGCGAGGATTGTGGCTCCGTTGTCTTCTGTGGTGACATTGGCAACCGTCACGAACCGCAGGATGCGCCCCATTTTGTCTTTCACCGAGAAGAACTTCTGATGCTCTTTCATCGAGGTTTGCAGAACTTCCGCAGGCAGGTCGAGGAAATCAGTGCCAATTTCGCCCATCAGCACGACGGGCCATTCGACGAGACCTGCGACTTCGGCCAGAAGGGCTTTGTCTTCAACGACCTCAAGCCCGTTCGCGAAGGCAGCCTGTGTTGCGTCGTGCCAGATGGTTTCCATGCGTTCGTCGGTGGACAAGATCACATGGGCCCGCTTGAGCTTTGCGGCGTAATCCTCGAAATTCGTGACAGAAAAACGTGCAGGACTTAGGAAGCGGTGACCAGCGGTCAAGTCGGAGGATGTGATGCCGTCAACGTCGAGACCAACGATTTTCGTCTCGCCGTTTTCATGCAGCGTGCAGACAATTGAGTGAAGCGGACGCACCCAACGCAAAGTGCCTGCACCCCACCGCATAGACTTGGGCCAGGGGAAATTGCGGACCGTTTTTTCAAGTGTTTCGGCTATGATTTCGCCGGCGGGGCGCCCCGGCTTTTCGATTTTTGCAAACCAGACCTGACCCTTTTTGTCGGCGCGGGCCTCCAACTGGTCTTTGGTCAGACCGGTGGAGCGCAGGAAGCCCTCAAGCGCCTTTTCGGGGGCGTCTGTACGCGGGCCTTTGCGTTCTTCGCGCACTGTCGGGCTTTCGGCGAGAAGGCCGTCGATTGTCAGGACCAGACGTCGCGGGGTCGCAAAGGCCGCAGCGCCTGCATAGGTGAGACCCGCGTCGACAAGCGCCTCGGTCATCAGCCGCTTGAGATCGTCAGCCGCACGGACCTGCATCTTGGCGGGGATTTCCTCGGAAAAAAGCTCGATCAGGAGATCAGGCATGTCTACTGGGTCCTCTCGGGGAGTGGGGGGCAGCCTTCAGGCGGAGCGTTGCCGTCGAAGACGTCTTCGCCGCATGCATTGATCTGGTGCCACACAAAGCCGCGCCCGTCCTGGTGGATCGCGACCATGCGGTCAATGCCGTAGGTGACGTTGGCCGTGCCAAGAAAGGCGAGCGCTTCGCCGTTTTCAAGCGCTTCTGCGATGTCGGCGGCGTTGAAACAGTCGAACCAGCCGGGCGCGTTCAAAGGCTCGGCGTTGTCGTAGAGCTCGTAGGTCTCGGTCATCATGGCAAGCGACTGGGGCGTGGTGAAGCACGCGCGGTAGCGGATCGGCGAACTGTCAGCGTCGATGGCCTGAAAGCTATCGAAGAGAATCGTTTCAGGCACGCCAGTGGTGACGCTGGTCATCTGGACCATGTCGGCAGAGGTTGCCTCAACAGTTTCATAAAACCCGTATTCCTGAAGGTAATACAAGCCGCCGCCGCCAAGAACTCCGGTTGCAATGAGGACGATACCAATCACTTTGCCATTCATCTTAAGTTTGATCCTACGCAGGTCATTATGCGGCGGCTCCTGCGGCGTCGGTTTGCATGAAGGCGTCGGCGCAGGCCTTCGCAAGCGTGCGGACGCGGCCGATGTAGGCCTGGCGTTCCGTGACAGAGATTACACCGCGCGCATCAAGAAGGTTGAACAGGTGGCTGGCCTTGATGCACTGGTCGTAAGCCGGGTGGGCCATGATGATTTTGCGCCCCGTTTTGGGGTCGAGTGGGTCGGCGGCAAGGATGCGTTCGCATTCGACTTCGGCGTCTTTGAAGTGTTGTAGCAACATGTCGGTGTCGGCCACATCGAAATTCCAGCGCGAATATTCTTCTTCCGTCTGGCGGAATACGTCGCCGTAGGTGAGGGCGATGGGCGCGTCGGGCGCGTTGAACGGCATGTCCATGACGTGATCGACGCCAAGCACATACATCGCGAGGCGTTCAAGGCCGTAGGTAAGCTCGCCCGAAACAGGGTGGCAGTCGTGGCCGCCGACCTGCTGGAAGTATGTGAATTGCGAGACTTCCATGCCGTCGCACCAGACTTCCCACCCGAGACCCCATGCACCAAGCGTCGGACTTTCCCAGTCGTCTTCAACGAAACGGATGTCGTGGGAGGCCATGTCGATGCCGATGGCTTCCAAGCTGCCAAGGTACAATTCCTGCAGGTTCGGGGGGGATGGTTTGATCAGGACCTGAAACTGGTAGTAATGCTGAAGCCGGTTCGGGTTTTCGCCGTAGCGGCCATCCGTCGGGCGGCGCGAGGGCTGTGCGAAGGCCGCAGCCCAGGGTTTCGTGCCGAGCGCGCGCAATGTCGTCGCCGGATGGAACGTCCCTGCCCCGACTTCCATGTCGTAGGGTTGCAGAATGGCGCACCCGTTTGCCGCCCAGTAGGACTGCAGGCGAAGGATGATTTCCTGAAATGACTGTGGTCGTTGCACGGCGGCCATTGGGCGTGTCTCCGGGGGTGAAAATCGCGTTCTCAATAGGCAACAGGCGGGGGGCGGTCAATGAAGCGGGGTCGCTTTTGACGTGCATGTCCCTCCGCCCTAGTTAAAAACGTTGGAACGGCGCGATTTGCGCCAGATGCAGACGGGTTGGACATGACGAGCGTGATCAGGTTTATTGTAGGAATACTAGCGGTGCTTTGGGCGACGGCTGCCGTGGCGCAGGGCAGCGCGTGGGTGCAGATCGAAGCGCACCCCGATCAGGCGCGGGGGCAACAGCGCGCCGAGTTCTATGCAAGTGGCCTGCCGGATGTGGAAGGCTATCGTTTATCTTCAGGGTGGTATGCGGTTGCGCTTGGCCCCTACAGCGAAGCTGAAGCGATCAATGTCCTGAGCCAGTTGCGCGCGAGCGGGCGCATCCCGCGCGACAGCTTTCTGGCCAATGGCGCAAATTTCCGCACACAGTTTTTCGCAAGCACACCGGGGGTCGCTCCGGTTGAAACCGTTGTAGTGCCACTGGTTGCGGGTGAAGAAACCCAAGCCGAGGCACGCGTTAGCGAGCGGTCGCTTTCGCGCCAGGATCGTGCCTTGGTACAGGTCGCATTGCGCTGGGAAGGTGTTTACACATCAGCAATTGATGCCGATTTCGGCCCCGGCACGCGCCGCGCCATGGCCGCGTGGCAGCAGGCAAACGGATTTGAAGCAACCGGTGTGATGACGACAAGGCAGCGTCAGGGGATGCTGAAGGCCTACCGGGAAGCCGTGGCTGCCCTTGATATGACGCCGACGATTGAGACGACAATGGGCGTCGAAATTGATCTGCCGCTTGGCTTGGTGACCTTCGATCGCTTTGAGCCGCCGTTTGCGCAGTATCGCGCGACCTCGGGCGACGACAGGCAGGTTTTGCTGATTTCCCAGATCGGAGATCGCGGAACGTTGGCGTCCCTCTATGAGGTGATGCAGACGCTTGAGATTGTGCCGTTGGATGGGTCGCGCACTCTGCGACGCAATGATTTCACGCTGACGGGCCAGAATGACCGGATCATTTCTTACACCTATGCGCGCCTAGATGGCGGCGCGATCAAAGGATTTTCGCTGGTCTGGCCTGTCGACGATGCTAAGCGCCAGCGGCTTGCGCTTCAGGCGATGCAGGAAAGCTTTTTGCCCCTCGAAGGCGTGCTGTCCGATACGATTGGATCAGCTGCGCAGGACATTGATTTACTTGCAGGACTAGCGATCCGCCGGCCTGAACGCGCACGGTCGGGCTTTTACGTGGATACCGCCGGTGCGGTTTTGACCACGGCTTCGGCGGTCGATCAATGCACGCGGGTGACAGTTGGCGAAGACATTCCCATGACCATTGGCGCGGTAGACGGCGATCTGGGCGTCGCATACCTGACCCCGCAGAAATCAATTGCGCCCTTGGCGGTGGCACGAATGGCGCAAGTGGAGCCTCGGTTGCAGTCAGATATTGCCGTGGCAGGCTTCAGCTTTGGTGGGATTTTGACGGCACCGTCGCTGACCTATGGCACGTTTTCAGATGTGAAGGGTTTGGACGGCGATGTACGCGTGCAGCGTCTTGAGGTCCTGAGCGAACCCGGTGACGCTGGTGGGCCGGTTTTTGACGCCTCAGGCGCGGTGATGGGCATGCTGCTTGATGCAGAAAGCGGTGCGCGCCAATTGCCGGGCAGTGTGGCTTTTGCCTTGGATGCATCGGTCTTGGCCGAGTTTCTGGCGACAAATGGTTTGGCAATGCCTGCCAGCGCGCCAGAGAGCGACATGGCACCGGAGGACCTGACGATTTTGGCGGCGGATATGACTGTACTGGTTAGCTGCTGGAACTGATCTCGGGCGTGGCGATGATCAGCGTCGGGCGACCGGCGCTGAAGGCATCGGTGGTGGCTTGGCAAAGGTCCGCGGTGGTTTTGGGAGCCGCATAGGCGCAACCGTAAGCCGCCGCGAGATGCTGCCAATTCGGGTTCACGGCATGGACGGCTTTCGGGACAATTTGCGCCGCGACCATGTTGTCGCGAATTTCGCCCAGGGCTTCGTTGTCCCAGATGAGAATTGGCAGGCTGAGGTCAAGTTCTGCCGCCGTTCCAAGTTCTTGCATGGTGTATTGGAAGCCGTAGTCGCCTGCGATGGCGAGGGTTGGGCCGTGGTGACCAAGTGCTCCGCCTATGGCTGCGGGAAGCGCGTATCCAAGCGTGCCAAAGCCGTTTGGATGATGCCAGTGGCCCGGCGTGGGCATGTCCCAAAGTTCTTTCGCGGCGTAGGCGAATTGGGTCATGTCCGAGAAGATCATTGTGTCTTTCGGGAGCGCATCGCGCAGCGCTTCGCACGATTGGGCTATCGCGGGGTTGTGCGAGGCAATCTCGACGCGCCATACCTTGCGGGTCTGGGAGACTTCCGCGGCGGCCCAATTGGACGTCAGTGGCTTGGCAATAGCTTGGGTCGTCAACGCGCGCTCCAAGGAGGCGAGGAAGTCGCCGCCGTCAGCGTTGATTCTGAAGGATGCGCGCGTGTCAGAGGCAAGCACGGCCGGGTCGATATCGACCCGGATGCGCACGCCGGTGTCGCCCAAGGCATCGCGCCAGTGGTCGACCTGGGCCAGTTCCGTTCCGATAGCGATCACCACGTCTGATGTCGCGAGAATATCTGCGCTTTGGGGTTTGGCGAGATGCGCGCCGAAGTGAAGCGGACGATCAGGCGCGACAAGCCCACGGCCTGCGTAGGTGGTGAAGCTTGCAGCAGGGATCGTGTCTAATATGCGTCCGATGATTGCGGCGCTCTCGGGGTTTTTGGCAAGGGCACCGCCGAAGATGAAAAGCGGACGGGTTGCGTTTGCAAGGATGGGCACAATGTCGGTAGTATCGACGTTTGCTCGGATCAACGTCGCGGCCTTGTTGCGAGGGAACGGTTTCGCAGGTCCGCCGACGACGCGAATGGGAAGCGAGATTTGCTTTGGGCGGGGACGGTGGATTGCGAACTCGGTCAGGGCCTGATCGACGAGGCGATAGGCTGCCTCGGCATTCTGGGCGGTTGCGGACCAATCGCAGACAGTCGCGGCGGCACCTTCCTGATCGCGCATTTGGTGAAGCTGGCCTTTGCGGGCTACGGTCTCGTCAAGCACGGTCGAGATGACCAGCATCGGAACGCTGTCGGAATAGGCCTGACCCATCGGCGTCATGATATTCGTCAAGCCCGGGCCCGAAATCACAAAGCAGACGCCCGGTTTGCCCGTGGCGCGCGCATAGCCGTCGGCCATGAAGCCAACGCCCTGTTCGTGGCGGGCAAGGACGTGTCGGATACCTGCCTCTTCGATGCCCCGGTAAAGTTCGATGTTGTGCACGCCAGGGATGCCGAAGATCGTATCGACGCCGCGATCCGCCAGCATGGCGGCAAGTTCTACTCCGAGGGGACGCATTATGCTCTCCAGAATCGGGATGTGAAAAGGACCATGACGACCATAAGTTCAAGGCGTCCGACAAGCATGCCGACGATCAACAGCCATTTGGCCATATCGTTGAGCGGCTCGAATGTACCGGCGGGGCCGATGATGTCGCCAAGGCCGGGGCCAATGTTGGCGATGGCGGCAGCGGCTCCGCTGATTGAGGTCAGGAAGTCGAGACCCGTCATGCTGAGAAGGACGGACAGCACGCCCAAAGTCACAACGAACAGCGTGAGGAATGCCATGACCGAGGAAATCACGTCTTCCGTGATCGTGCGGCCATCGTATTTGGGTTGAAACACGCCGTGGGGCGAGTGGATGCGACGGATTTGGTTAGAGATCGCGGCGAAGAGGATTTGATAGCGGAATATCTTGATCGAGCAACACGTGGAGCCCGCGCAGCCGCCGATGAGTCCGACAAAGAAGAACATAGCAATCGGGAAGGACCCCCAAAGCTGGTAGTCCGTGCTAGAGTAGCCGGTGCCGGTGATGATCGAGGTGATGTTGAAGGTCGCCTCGCGCACCAAAGTGGTCAGGGGCGCATCGCCGACAACAAGGAGATAGCCCGAGATCGTCGCAACGAGAACGATCAGTGTGACCAAAAACATGCGGACCTGACTGTCGACGAAAAGCGGTTTCGAGGAGCCCGCAAGAAGCTGGACGTAGCGCACAAAAGGCAAACTTGCCAGGACCATGAACAGCGCCGCCACGTATTCGGGCGCTCCTTTAAAGCCACCGAACGAAGCGTCATGAGTCGAAAAGCCCCCCGTTGCAACCGTGGTAAGGGCGTGATTGACCGCATCAAAGAACGGCATGCCGACGCCATAGTAGGACATTGTGCAAGCGGCCGTCAGGATCACGTAGACGATCGAGATGCGCGAGGCGATCTCGGCCGCGCGGGGCAGGACTTTTCCTGCCGTATCAAAGGCTTCCGATCGGAAAATCTGCATACCACCGACCCGCAGTTCAGGCAGGAAGACCATGGCGACCACAATAATCCCGATGCCGCCGAACCATTGCAGCATTGAGCGCCACAACAGCAGTCCGTCGGGCAATTCATCAAGGTCGATGAAGACGGTCGATCCGGTGGTGGTGAGGCCGGACATGGCCTCGAAGAAGGCGTCGGTGATGGTGGCATCAGTGGCGCCTTGATGAAATGGGATGGCCGCAAAGATCGGCAGAGCAACCCAGACCGCGGTGGTCAGGATGAAGGTCTGCTGGATCGTCAGGCGGTCCCCAACGCCATTGGCGCAAGCAAGCGCCATAAGGCCCCCCGTCAGGATCGTCAGCATCGCGCTTTCTACGAAGACCGCAGCGTGTCCATTGCCCGCCCAGATATCAACGGCCAGAGGCACCGCCATCGTCGCGCCCAGGCTGGCCACTAAAAGGCCAATTACATACCCCACAGGGCGAAGGTCGATCATGGAAATGAGACTTGTCCGAG
>NZ_CALJXO010000030.1:0-3611 GCF_937988555.1 uncultured Boseongicola sp.
TCCGGATTGCCTTCGGTAATCCCCACGGTGCCGTCAGTATTGATGTTCAATGACACGCAGGTGTTGCCGCCAAAATTGAACCAGAACCCGCAGGACAGGCCCCGTCCCTGATTTGGGCCAAGGGGCGCGGAGCAGTGCGGATGCGCCTTTGCCGCCTCCAACGTCGCACGCAGACCGATGTCATCAAAGGTCGGACCGTAGGATGACTTTGTGCCTTTGGTGGAGGCATTCTTCAGCCGGACGTCCAGCGGATCAAGGCCAAGTTCCTGGCACAGCTCGTCCATAACGCTTTCGACAGCATAGATCGCCATCGGCGCACCGGGCGCGCGGTAGGCCGCCTCTTTCGGGCGATTGGTCAGCACATTCCAACCCACAGTATGAACCGCATCCAGATTGTAGCAGGCAAATGCGCTTTGCGCCCCCATCTCGACCGTACCGCACGGGAATGCCCCGCCCTGATAGCGCAGTTGGGCCTGAGCGGCCGTGATGCGACCATCATTGGTCATGCCGATCTTGACATCCATCGAGGAAGACACCGTTGGACCTGTTGCCTTGAACACTTCGTCGCGGGTCATCACGATCTTCACCGGGCGCCCTGATTTGCGGGACAGGGCAAGGGCAACTGGTTCGATGAATACGGTTGTCTTGCCGCCAAATCCGCCGCCAATTTCCGAGGCCGTCACCCGCAACTGGCTGGCATCCATTCCCATGATTTCGGCGCACAGGGTGCGGACTTGGAACTGGCCCTGCGTGCAGCACCACAAATCGCCCTTCCCGTCCGGCGACATCGACGCGAGGCAGGCATGTGGTTCGATATATCCTTGATGTGTCGCGGCCGTGGTAAAGCTTCGCTCAATGACCTTATCAGCCTTGGCAAAGCCTACCTCCAGATCGCCATGCCCGAACTCGCACTGGCTGGTCACATTTTCCGAAAATCCGGCAGCGACGTTTTCCAAAGCGCGCCCTTCCTGAACAATCGGCGCGCCCGGACGCATCGCCTCGTCAACGTCGGTGACATGGGGTAAGACCTCATATCTCACCTTGATCAACTTTAGGGCCTGACTGGCAATGGCCGCAGTATTAGCCGCGACAGCAGCCACGGCGTGACCGTGATACAGCGCCTTTCCCTGCGCCATGCAATTGTCCTGCACGTCACGAATTGAAAGATCGTTCGGCACACCAAAATCTGCGGCGGTCACGACGGCTTTGACCCCTTTCAGGGCCTTGGCTGCAGAGACATCTATGGACTTTATAATGGCATGGGCATGCGGGCTGCGCAGGATGCGCCCAACCAACATACCGGGCGCGGTGGCATCGGCGCCGTACATCGCGCGTCCTGTGACCTTTTCGACGCCATCGGGGCGTGGAGGGCGGGTTCCAACAACTTTGAAAACTCGATTCATCTTTGAATCCAAAGCCATTTTATGCACCCCTCATTTCGGCAGCTGCGATCTGCACGGCTTTTATGATCTTGTCATAGCCGGTGCAGCGGCACAGGTTTCCCGCCAGCCAATACCTGATCTCTTCATCGGTCGGGTTTGGATTTTTTTCCAGCAGGGCCTTCGCCGCAACCAGAATGCCGGGGGTGCAGATGCCGCACTGCAAGGCGGCATGGTCAATGAAGTTGCGCTGCAACGGATGCAGGTGATCCCCCATTGCCAACCCCTCAACCGTGCCGATTTCAGCGCCTTCGGCCTCAACTCCAAGCACCAGACACGAACAGACAAGGCGCCCATTGAGGGTCACGCTGCAGGCACCACAATCGCCTGTCCCGCACCCCTCTTTTGCACCGGTAAGCCCAAGGCGGTTGCGCAGCACATCCAGCAACGTCTCGTCCGGCGCACAGACAAATTCGGTTTGGTCACCGTTCACCGAGGTGGAAATGTGGAGATTTCTCATGTGCGGCCTCCTGCACGCTTATAGGCAATCAACGCGGCGCGTTTGGCCAAAACGCCAACGACCTGGGTGCGGAACTCAATGGTTCCGCGCTTGTCATCAATCGGATTGCACGCGGCGGAACAAGCCGTCGACATGGCCTCTAGTGCGGCCGCATCTAGCTTTGTTCCGATGATACATTTGGACGCGGCATCGACCAACACGACTGTCGGCGCGATCGCCCCAAGGGCGATACGTGCCGCTGTGCATGTGCCGCCCGCGTCAAGCTCCAAACTGACAGCGGCGGACGCCACCGCAATGTCCATTTCGGTGCGGGGTGTGAACCGCAGGTAGGCGTCCGCGGCGCGTTCGGGACGTGCTGGCAAAAAGATCGAGGTTACGATCTCGCCCTTTGTGAGAGAGGTCCGACCAGGTGACACCGGTATATCCTGGACCGAACAGTCCCGTTCCCCGTCCGGCCCCACGATGCGCGCCGTTGCATTCGCAGCGGCCATGGCCGGAACGCTGTCTGCGGCGGGCGATCCATTGCACAGGTTTCCGGCCATCGTGGCACGCCCCTGCACCTGCGTCGAGCCGATCAATTCGAAGGCTTCAATAACACCCGGCCAAAGGGCGACAACATCCGCGTGCTCACCAAGCGAGGCGCCGGAA
Source organism: uncultured Boseongicola sp. (assembly GCF_937988555.1). Classification (NCBI taxonomy): domain Bacteria; kingdom Pseudomonadati; phylum Pseudomonadota; class Alphaproteobacteria; order Rhodobacterales; family Paracoccaceae; genus Boseongicola; species uncultured Boseongicola sp. The sequence goes on from NZ_CALJXO010000030.1 coordinate 2,548, forward strand.
ACGGCTGCGCCGATCCTGAAACCCCCATCCTCGGAGGTAATGTCTTTGATCTGATCAAGGTTCTTGATGTCGACGATCAGGTCCAGCTCTATCATACCGGCCCTAAGCTGGACCAGAACGTCAGTCCCGCCAGACAACACGCGGGCAACGCCTGGCTCGTTTGCCAGAAGGCTTGCGGCCTCTTGTGCCGTCGCAGGTTTTTCGTATCGCATTGTCATCACCACATTCCAAATCGGATTGAATATGTTTGTGCAAAAGAACACAGCGCGCGACCATCAACAGCATCCCCGCCAACAGGGCTGTCCCGGCACGCCACTTCCAATTTTCACTTTAGCACCTACAGCCAGACAAGACCACATTTCACAAGCATGGCCCGACTGAATTCGAGGGCTTCAATTCTCGAAAACAGGGGCATCCGCAAGGTCGCGCGCCCCCATGACACCTGCAAGCCCAAATTCAACAGATGCTCTCACCACCGTCGATCACAAGCGCATGGCCGGTCATGAAGGATGACAGGTCAGAGGCGAGATAAAGGATACCATCCGCGATTTCCTCAAGCGTTGCCCATGGTGCTGTCAGACGAATGCGAACCAGTCTCTGCAAGGACAATGAAGCTGCCCTTTATGCCGCACCGAGTTGACGCCATTCGGAGAGAGCGGCCGCGCGGTTAAGCTTGAAATTGGCGCGTGAGTAAAGGTGGCGTTCCTGGTTGAAATGGTTGTGGACCAAGGCGTGGACGGAGACGAATTTTTGCAAACTTCGCATGCGCCGGAGCCGAAGCATCGCCCGTTCTCGTCGTCGAAACGGCTCCTTTTCATGGTTTGCAAGCAAACCACTGTCAGGCAGCGGGTGTGAATTCTCGGCCCGATTGTTGAGCCAGCGTCCCGTTTCCCGTTTGTCTGCATTGCCAATCTGCTTCATCGCAGCGCCATATGAACGCAATTTATCCGTCACAATCACCTGCGGTTGGCCATATCGTCTCATGGTTTTCCTAAGGAATTTCAAAGCTGCTTTGCGATCACGGCGCTTAGTCACATAGCTTTCCAGCACCTCGCCTCCGTGAT